>DASQTN010000277.1:0-7683 GCA_035641895.1 Chryseolinea sp.
TCCTTCACGTCGTGTGTGATCTTACCATTGCAGCAGAAAATGCGCGATTCGGACAAACAGGTCCTAAAGTAGGAAGTTTCGATGGCGGCTTCGGAGCTTCTTATCTTGCTCGTATTGTAGGTCAAAAAAAAGCAAGGGAGATCTGGTTTTTATGCGATCAGTACGATGCAAAGGAGGCATTAGACATGGGACTGGTGAATAAAGTTGTTGCCCTTGATCAACTTGAGGAGACATACGTCGAATGGGCACGGAAAATTTTAAAGAAGAGTCCTCTGGCGTTGAGAATGTTGAAAAGCGCCTTTAATGCGGAACTTGATGGGCAGGCAGGAATACAGGAACTCGCAGGCAACGCGACCTTGCTATATTACTTAAGTGATGAGGCAAAGGAAGGAAAAAATGCCTTCCTCGAAAAAAGAGATCCAGACTGGTCAAAGTATCCGAAATTTCCATAATCGTCGACTTGGATCAAGCAATGAGCACCTATTCGTTTGACTCGATAATAATTAACGGACGAGAGATCAAACTTGATCACATCCTTCAAGGCACAACGGTACAACTATCTGATTTCGAGGCATCAACTTTTTTATTCATTCAAAAATGGTTCGGTGATGCCGATGATTTTATTCAAAAGACAAGCGGGTCCACTGGCATGGCTAAAAGTATTTCGATTTCCAGGCGTCAAATGATCGCTAGCGCTGAATTGACTGCGAAAGCCCTCAACTTGAAAGCCGGTGAGAATGCCTTGCTATGTCTTGATCCTGAATACATCGCCGGGAAGATGATGTTGGTAAGAAGTTTTATTACCGGGATGACAATTATAGCGACGGAGCCGTCATCCAATCCTTTTCGCAACCTGCCGGAGCAACTCCCCATCGATTTTACTGCAATTGTTCCTCTACAATTAAATGAGATCCTTCAATCAGATCATGCCGAGAGATTAAACTCAATAAGAAATATTCTGGTGGGCGGAGCCGCTATTGACGAAGGACTAAAGGAGAAACTTTCAAAGTTCAATAGTCAGATTTACGCAACATATGGGATGACCGAAACAATTTCGCACATCGCCTTACAGCGTGTAAATGGTCCTCTGGCTTCTGAATATTTTACGGTATTGCCAGGAATCGAAATCGATGTCGACGAACGTGGTTGTCTTGAAATAGATGCCCCGTATTTGCACGAAAAAATTGCTACCAACGACGTTGTGGAGATAAAGCCGTCAGGGCATTTTAAATGGCTGGGACGGATAGACAACATAATAAATACAGGAGGAATCAAGGTAATCCCGGAAATAATTGAGGACCGAATCCGTCGGTTCTTTGAACAACAAAATATCAAAAATAAATTTTTGATTTCCAGCAGGCCGGATCCCCTTCTTGGCAACAAAATTATTTTACTAATAGAGGGGGACTTAAAAGAGGTTTCCCAGGAAACGCTAAAATCCAACCTGAGGGAAATTCTGCCACTCTACGAAGCCCCGAGGGAAATTTATACCGGTATTCGAATTGTATTGACAGAAAATGGAAAGATAAATCGGGGCGAGACAAGTCGACAAATTGGGAAATAAGGTGTTATTGTTACTTAAAATGGGATCATCGCTGAAAAAATTCAAAGTTCATTTTTTGTATTGAACTCCTTTTTACGCCGCTTCACCGCCGTTTACTATTTTATGCAGAATTGTTTGGCCACCTTGGTTACATCGGTATCATTTTTTTTATTTAGATTTGATCGTCTCGGAGTTGGTTTTAAGATCCCCGCCTTACCTGCACAGGTTCTTAAAACATAATTATTTTTTTTAAATTAATGCCATGAGAAAGGTTTTGCTCATCGAAGATGACGCTTTATTATGCTGGCTTTTAGAAAAAATCCTCAAAAATCAATATGAGGTCGCAATCATGAACGATGGCATGGAGGCATGGTCATGGCTTACCCAGGGGAATGTGCCGGATTTGATCGTTTCAGACCTTAAAATGCCCGGATTAGGCGGTATTGAATTACTAGAAAACATCAATACCAGCGACACCCACAAAAATATCCCGTTAATTATCCACTCTGGCTACGAAGATGCCATAAAACGCAAGCAATGCCTTGATCTCGGCGCGTTTGCATATCTCGTAAAGCCATTTGAACCCGAATTCCTGGTCGCCGAAGTAGAGCGCGCTTTGAAATTTGGAAATGAACGAATCCTAGTAAAATAAAAGACGCAAAAATCGCGTCGCAGCTATATTAAGGTTGAAGTTGTGTCTCCCTTGTCAATCGGCTCGTAAATTCCATATATCCTTCGACGTCTTTCAATTCAACACCCACTAATTCCTCCAAGGCAAGACGCTCTTGGTTAAATAATGACTGCGCTTGAATTATTTCTTCCTCTTGTAAAGAATAGGCCTGAAGGGTTCCCCGATAAAACTCGAGTGTTATTTTTCCTTCCTTGAATTTTTTCTCAGCATCCTGGAACATCAATAAATAGTCCTCTTTAATACGCTCCCGTAATTTAATGATCTTAAAACGTTCACGCAGTTTTTCAATTGCCTGCAACACGTCCCTCCTCACCGCAAGCTTTTTGGCATTTACTTCAAATTCGTTAATAAGAACTTGACCCCTCGCGGCATTAGAATTTAAAGGGGTATGGACGAACGCACCGAGCGGGAGTTTAACACCCAGATTATATTTGGGATAGAACGCCCTCCCCCACGCATCGACTTCCGAATTACCCGTAAATTCATTGACGTTTGCCTGTATAAAAAAATTATCTAACCAGGCCCAACTTGCTTTCGCCTTCAGGGCTTGCGCCACTTCTACTTTCTCCATGGCTACTTTATTGGAGGGGTGATTTTTCCATGCGAGCTGAACCAAACGCTCCTCGAAAGAAATGGATGGAACCTGGTCGGGAACTATAATTTTATTATAGTCAACGCTTTGCGCTACAGAACAAAAAGGAATCAAGATAAATAAGTATAACGCTATTTTTTTCATAGGTAGTCTTTTACAGTTATAGTTCTTTACTCATGCTGATTGCAAATTAGAGGATATTAGGGGAAATTAAATAGCCCTGCGGTCTTAAGTTGCCTCAAACAGTTTTGTAAGCTAATAGATTGTGCCGCGTCAAATAAAAAGCTTTCTAGCGGGGAGATTTTGAACAACCGTTAATAAGTCAGGTATTTAAACGGAACCTTATTCAGGACCGTGCCCATCAATTTGCCGTTAATAGACTTAAAATATTTTATGGATTCCCGATCACGATGAGTCAGGGACGATTTCGCGCTGAAAACCGGTATCACTTTGTCGGCAAAATCAATTAATTCCTTCGAGTCAGAATAGTCATTTAACGCCGGACCTTCCATGATTACACAGTCGTACCGCTCCGACAAATCTTTAATCATTTTTTTGAAATCGCGGCCGGCCATGATTTCCGAAGGAGAATCATTTGCGCCGATATTACCAATTATATCAACACCCGGAAATTTAGATTTATTGATAAGAATTCTAGTGCGATCCTTTTCGCCGGTATTGGTTTTTACTGGCAGCGATTTTCCCGGCAGACGATCTTCGTCATCGTCGTCGAAATCCTCCTCTAGCATCAAGTCATCGTCATCTTCATCGATGCCCTTTTTCAAAAGACGACGCGTATCGATCCGCGGAAGCAGTGCTTTTGTGAGAGCATTGCGCCGGAAATTGGTATCTATAATTAAAACCTTAGCCTGGACTAAACTAAGCGCATATGCTAAGCTGAGAATCACAAATGACTTACCAGCATTAACTTGTGTACTGGTGACGAGAAAAACCTTTCCATTAGAGCTTTGAACTTCATACCGGAGCTTCCGCAGAAAATGCGAGAACATTTCATACTCCTTATTTGAACTTCTATCCTTAAAAACTTCACGCAGATTAAATTCCTTGTCTTTCAAAAAGTTAACTGATCCGATGTTGGGCAATCCGGTAAGTTTTTCCAGACGAGAAGCCACTCGAATGGATCCGTCTAAAAATTCAAACGCCAAAACTCCTATTAAACTCAGTAGGAAGCTGCCACCCCCCGCCAAACTCAAAATGAGCGCAGCTTGTGACGACTCCGGCTTATAACTAGGCTGACCTTCAAGAATCTGACGAATTGAGCTACCAATAACCAGGGATTTGTTTTTTGCTGCATTGTACTTATCCTGAGCATTCATATACTCATTGGTAGCTAATTCAACTTCTCGATCTAAGTCAGTTGTACTCACTTGTTTAGAAGCAGATCCCGCGACGTCGTTCTTAAGTCTGCGTAAGGATTGGTCAATAGAGGACAAATTGTTTTTAGCAATCTGCAGGTCCATTTTTAAATCGTCCCGCTCCTTTTCCAATTGTTTAAATTCTTCAAGAGCCTTTTCGTTTGCACTCAGTGCATCCAGTCTGCTTGTTTCAAGCTGCAATTCATCTCTTAATTTCGAAACCCTGGCCTTAGATGACTCATTACCCGACGACATCAAGTCATTAATTTGTCTGCTGAGCTCAACTATCCGTTGATTCACCAATATGGTTTCTTGTTGATTAGCTTTACCTAAACTCTTTGATTTGACGTCAATGGTGTTTTGCAGCTTGTTAATTGAAAATTCCAGGCGGTTAATCGTACTTACCTCACGGTCTCTATTAAGTTCATAATCAGTTATTAATGCAATTTTATTCTTCGTCTCAGTGTCGTGCGTAAAAACATTATTATTCAGTCTGAATTTGTTTAGAGTATCAGTTTTTTGATCCAGAATTTTTTTCTTTTCATCCACAATTGCTTTTAGAAATTCGATCGATTCAGATGACCGATCGGTCTTCAGCGTTTTGTTATACCGGATAAATTCCTGGCAAAGTGCATTAACTGTAAGTGCTGAGAGGAAAGGATTTTCAGAAAAATATTCAACGGAAATAAAGTCGGAATTTTCGACACGCTGAATCTTGAGGTCCTTGCTCAGTGTTTCAACGTCATAACGATAGCCCTTCAGTACGGCAAACAGCAACTGATCTTGCGGATCAACCAAATTCAGCTGCTTCATACTCGCAAGCTTGGACTTTAATAAGGCTAGTGCCTGTGAAGTAGCCTTCTCATCTATAATGATATTTTTCTCTTTTGACTCATCGAATACCCGGAAGGGTTTCTGATCTTCCAGGTCATGAATCGCCAGCCTGTAAGAAACCAAGTTGAGAACAGGCACAGAGTTCATCGACTTGATAAGATTGGTAAAGTTAGTGCTTACATCAAAAGGAGTTGCCGGAGCTTCACTTAGGTTCACGGCGTCATCTGCCGTAAAACCAGTCGCGATCTGGGCGGTCGATTTATATCTGTCTCCCAATTCGGAGATCAGAAAGTAAGAAGCTACAACGGTAAGGACAGGAATACCAATAAGTATCCCCAACTTACGTTTTAAGATCTTGAGATTCATAATGATTAAAGCCACTTCTAAGTTACTGAAAAAACGTAACGTCCCTTAATAGTGTTCTTTAAATTTTAGATAAATATTACCTGAATCGTTTGCAATTCAGGTTATCTGTAAAATCTTATACGAACCAGCTCCTTCCCGGCAACTAATTCTTCGGATTGCTCAACACTGAATATTATTCGATTGCCTTCGATTCCGGCATTTTTCAGGTAGTCTAGGATGTTTAACAGTCGCTTTTGGTATGTCTCAAGGTTCCCATTTCCGGACTTTGAGGCGATTATTCTCATTTTGATATCTTTTTTAGAGTATAGTCCTTCGTTGATTTTCTGAAGATTTTTTTGCTGCTCTGCATTGATATCACTGATTCCAGGTTCAAAGTATAAAACGGGATCGAAGACGACACCACTTACTCGCTTTACTTCATCGTTGCTGAGATACTGATAATAATCTTCTTCGGTCGCTTCTTCAAACGGAAACACGGATACACGATAGATATCGGAAAATTGCTGATTCCGATTGCTGGAAAAATAAGCAACCGTGTCGTGGTAAATCGAGAAAAAACTTTCAAAAGCTGGTGAATTAATCTTTAAGCCGAGGTTTTTTGGCGCGGACCATACTTCCCACGATTCATACAAGCGATCACTATAAAAGATATCGGAATTGCCGTATCCAGGGTGACCGTTGCTTGAAAAATACAGTCTCCTTTTGTCTGGGGTTAGAAAGGGTGCCATTTCAAATCCACTTGTGTTAATAGTGGATCCCAAATTGCGTGGTTTGGACCAATCTCCTTTCGGCGTTTTCAAACTGATATACAAATCCTCATTGCCGCGGGTCTCCTCCCCATTCATTGAAAAAATAATCGCCTTGAGGTCGGGCGTAACATACGCGCCTAAAAAATCCTCAGTAGTCAAACCCGGTATTTCTATAAGCTCAGGTTCGGACCAACTATTGTTTCGTTTGATTGAGCGATAGATTCCTTGTGCTCTTTTTGTCCCGGTTGTATTTAACAAATAAATTTCATCCCCTTGTTCGTTTATTCCGATCACAGCATTACTACCACGATCGTTAAAAATCTTTTCATTTTGAGGTTTCGCCCAGTCTTTAAGTGTTTCGTCGTACTGACTTATCCAGATATCCACGCCGGCAAATTTTCCTCCCACATTTTCAGGTGACGCGGCGCGCGAAAAAAACAAAGTCTTTCCGTCCTGAGACTGCATAGGCAAAATATCCTCATACGGACTGCTGATAGTTGGTGGCAGCTTTCGCATCGGACCGTAATCCAATTCTTGCCCGCCGCTTATAAAGGGAATTAAGCAAAAAAATAATAGAGCAATTCTCACCATGTTAGTTGTCTCTGACGTTTGAAATTATTCAAGCGAAGCGAAAGTACCAACTCATGGCTTCCTCCACCAAATTGGTGCAAATTATTAGCGGAAAGTTCATAAGAATAAGATGCTCCAAGTTTTTCGTTTAAATTAAATCCAATGATTCCCACCATGCTTTTTACATCTCTATAAGTTAACCCGAACCAAATTTTTTGTTCGATATAAACTTTAACGTTATAATCAATAATAAACTTATTGTCGTCTTGCCAAAGTGCCAATACACTGGGCTTAATATCAGTGGTCGCGCTTATGGGGAAAGAGTATCCAGCCTGGATTACGCCCCGATAATACGATGCTGAAAGGTCCGTTTCATTATCTTGGATAACGATGTTCGCCAGTGGCAAGTATGAAAATCCAAAGTAGTACCTCGAAGTATACAACAAAAATCCTGCGCGGATATTTAAGTTCGTATATGCCGATCCGGTGCTCAACAAGCTCTGGTAGAGAGGATCGGATTTCGGATCGATTGGGCCTTTATTCGGATCATTTGGGTCGATACCAAAATAAATGCCATTCAAATCAATTTTAGTGTTTTCCAGCATCGCTCCCAAACCGAAGGCCAGCCTCATCTGCTTTGTGACAGGGTAATGGAACGAGTAGTTCACACCGCCTCCCAGCTTTTTGATCAATCCAAATTGTTCCTGGAAAACATTCACACCCAAACCATGGATAACCCTTTTCATCTTAGGGATATCATTGTTTTGTGCCTTTGCCACGCTGGTTCTCAAGGCGTTCAGGGTAAGATCCAACGGTTCCTTTATGCGAAAGCTAAAAGACGCATTGATGAATTTCGGTGCATCACTTCCAAAACCGGTCCACTGATAGCGATACCCTAATTTCAAATCGCGATAACCTTCGATGCCTGTGAACGCCGGATTATATAGCGGCGCAAATTGGAA
>DASQTN010000278.1:0-2294 GCA_035641895.1 Chryseolinea sp.
GTGACCCCGATGAAGGGCGCCCATTGTAGGAACTAGGCCTATCGTTTTTCCTGATCTTCGAATTTCCTCTAAATAGACTTTTAGTGAGGCTATCTTCTTGAAAATCTCCATTTTAGGCCATTTTGGCAACGGGTCGCAAAGATATAGGGAAAACTGAAAACAACTTGAATTAGGGGTGAATTATTTGTACTTTTGTGGCTCATTTTCCATTCTACATTAAAAATCAAAACTATGTCAAAACTTCGAGTTCTTTATGTAGCCAGCGAAATTAACCCTTTTTTGCAAACCTCAGAAGTAGCGGACTTTGTGCGCAAACTTCCTCAGGCGATGCAGGAGAGAGGTATGGAAATAAGGATATTGGTGCCCCGGTTCGGGATCATCAATGAACGTAAGAACAGGCTGCATGAAGTGGTAAGGCTTTCGGGGATTAACATCGCGGTTGGTGATGAGGAAAAGCCTTTGATTATTAAAGTTGCTTCAATTCCGAATGCAAAATTACAGGTGTATTTCATCGATAACGAAGACTATTTTCACCGCAAGTCTGTTTTCCACGATAAAGAGAACAAATTTTATGAAGACAATGATGAACGCGCAATATTCTTCTGCAAGGGTGTCATTGAAACAGTTCGCAAATTAGGATGGGCACCGGATGTTGTTCATTGCAACGATTGGATCACGAGCTTCATACCCTTGTACTTAAAAACTACATACAAGAACGATCCGCTGTTTAAAAACGCAAAAACTGTTTTCTCTATCTACAATAATTCCTTCTCCCATAAGTTTAAAGGTGACATCATGGGGAAAGTGAAAATGATGGATATTGAAGACAACATGTTGGGCAATTTAAAAACCGCCGATTTCGAAGGATTCATTAAATTGGGCATGGAGTTTTCCGATGCTGTTATTGTTGCTGGCGAAAACAAGAAATTGGAAGGCCTCTTCAAGAAGATCAAAGAAAAGAAAGTAGAAAACTTCGACACCGACGAAAATCCAACTGAATCGTATTATAATTTTTATAATGAACTTATGGGCTAACCGCATAGGGCAACTAGCATTATCACTGGTTGCTCTATTTTTTTTTTCCTGTGAAGATGAGGCAAGCGTTCTAGGATTCAAAAATCAAAATCAAAAATTCGACGTCAGTTACATTGAAATTCCCATTGAAAGCAGCGTTTTGCTTTTAGACTCTCAGCGTACATCGAATTTTGTATTTCAAACTGAAACCAACCGGTTACTGGTAGGGCAGTACGCAGACGATAAGTTTGGTGCGGTATCTGCTAATGCGTATACCCAGTTTTTCACAAACAGTGGCGCTAAGCTTCCTGCCGCTGTTACCTACGATTCCGTTACCCTTCAACTCGTCCTGGATTTTTATAATTACGGGTCAGCCGATGCGCTTACCAGCCAGACGTTTTCAGTTTATGAACTCGATGAGGACTTGAAATATGAAAACAGGCGAAATTATTTTAATAAATCGGAAGCGTTGACCAAGCCTACGCCTCTTGGAACAAAAACTTTTTCAGTTAGTCCGAAAGACCTTGATACCTACGCGAAGGAAAATTCGGACACCACCATAGTGGTAAAAATCCCCCTGGATAACGCATTCGGTCAACGTATTTTTGATAATGCTCTCTTATATAGAGACGTCGCAACCACCAATGACTCCACTTTCAAAGTGTTTACCGAGTTCATAAAACTCTTTAAAGGACTATCTGTTAAGAGCGATAATGGTGATAAGATTCTTGGATTTAGTACTAACTCCGCCGTTACTGTTCATTACCACACCGATACTGCTGACAGTCTGAATTTTAATCTTGGATTTTTTAATGTCACCAACTTTAGTCAAATAAAAAACGATCGTTCTTCCACCGAACTTTCGGGTTTGACCCAATATGCACAGGATTTTAGTCCTGCGAGTGATCTTCGCTATATCCAGTCAGGCACGGGCGTCTACACAAAATTGGACTTCGGGAAATTTTTTGAATTCGCTGACGCCATTCCGAACGTGGTAATCACATCGGCGCAATTGTCGGTCGGAAACGTTGTGCAAGACAATTTTATTCCGCCTTCAAATTTAGTTTTGAGAATATTGCGTGACGATAATACCCTGAAAAAAGTTAAATCACGTCAAGACTCCGTTGATATCAGCGCGTATAATCCTCGCTTTCCGGCACACCCTGGAACCTTGACATTAGATAACGGGTCTTATGTGGACAGCGATCTTGCTATGAATGTCTTGGGCGACCAGGATGCTCACTTAAAATATTCGTCAGACAAAAAATCGTACGATGGAA
>DASQTN010000279.1:0-6190 GCA_035641895.1 Chryseolinea sp.
AAAAAGACAGTTTTTAAAAACTCTCAGCTACAGGAAACGGATTTTACCGAATGTGATGTGACAGGTGCTCTGTTCGATAATTGCGATCTGACCAATGCCACGTTTGCTTTCACAATCCTGGAAAAAGCGGACCTCCGCACGTCGTATAACTATTCCATCGATCCGGAAAAAAATCGGGTTAAGAAAGCCAGGTTTTCACTTCAAGGTGTTACGGGTCTCCTAGATAAATATGATATAGAAATTGAGGCATCTTGAGTGATGACGTTATCGCTAGATGATGCCACAAAGGCACTAGGGCACGAAGGTTCACCAAGGTGTTTATTTATAAAAGCTAACGTTTACAACTCATCGTGCGTCAATGCCTCCGTCGTTAGTCAATCGTTCTTGACCATGTCGTATCCTTTCACTCCTTCAAAACGTTACAACCATATTGCCCCATTAATTCTAAAACATTTTTCAGATGGAAGAATCAACACGCAAAATTCCCACATTGTATGAATGGCTGGGCGGAAAAGAAAAGTTGGAAACACTGACGAAATTATTTTATGACAAGGTATTGCAGGATGATCTCCTAGCTCCCGTTTTTGAAAATATGTCCCCCGAGCATGCGAAACATGTTGCGCATTTTATCGGAGAAGTATTTGGTGGTCCTCAACTTTATACTCAAGGGGATAACGGAAGTCATGCGCACATGGTAGCCCATCACGTTGGAAAAATGCTGGACGATGAAAAACGTAAACGGTGGATACAACTCCTATTAGAGAGCGCCGACGAGATAGGCTTGGTGGATGATCCGGAGTTTCGTTCAGCTTTTGTGGGATACCTGGAATGGGGAAGTCGATTAGCTGTTATCAACTCCAACGCCTTGGACAACCCGATCAAAGAATCTGAACCGATGCCGACGTGGAATTGGGGCGCAACGGGTGGCCCATTTGTAGCCTCTGGCACTTAAAAAATCTGCAATTCGGCAGGAAACCTTGCCTACCTTCGACTGCACTCCAACAAACTCCTGGGTACCTATTCCGCAAAGAATTCATCAGTGCGGCGTTTCTCTGCCTTACACTCAAAACCCGTGCTTTGCAAGGTGTGGTTTATTGCTGAAAACCTTACTAACAAGTTTTTATCTGCCTAAATGATACCCTGGCGAACATTTCTGGCGGTACCTTTGAAAACTCTTTTTGCGCCACTTTTCACACATGTTTTTTTAGATACTTTCCTAAATGAAAGAATTTTTTCAACAAAATCTTATCAGAATTGCCATAGGCGTTATCTGTGTGTTGATAGGCCTCAGCGTTAGCTTATCATTGTATAATGGCCGTGCGATGAGTCATGCGCTGGTGTTGAAAGAACAATCAAACTTTGCTTTACGCGAAGTCGAGCGCGTGTATCAGAACATTCAGCTCATGGACATCAGTTCGCGCGGTTACGCGCTCATCCGGCAACCCGAATATTTGTTTTGGTCTGTAAAGATGGCACGTGATCGCAACACTGAAATATTTCGTCACCTTGACAGCATTTTCGTCGCACAAAAATTCACGAATCCCGACCGGTATCAAGAAGTAAAAAAAGGACTCGATGAATACACCAATATGTATGCACAGATGGTCCTCCATCTTCAGGCAAATGAAGATTCCTTGTACATTGACTTGCTGAAGAAAGATCTGGGTCGGTACTTCTGGGATGTCTTCAATCCGTTTTCAAAGAATGTAAATGAGTTTGAAGCAAAAATTAACGAAGAGTCACGGACGACCTATCAGCAGGCCTCCACCAGCAATACGATCGTACAGCTCTTGCTTGTAATCATCGGCATACCCACAATGATTTTCGTTATTTACAGATTAGTGCAGGAAGAACGCGCACGACGAACATTGCTAAACAATGTTGCGGCCAACAACAAGAAGTATCTCTTCAATGATGGAAGGCCGACCTCGACCGATGCGAATGGGATTATAGGAAGCCTGATCAAGGATCTTCAACAATCTGCGACATTTGTTAACGACATTTCTGGCGGAAACTACGACGCCCGCTGGGAAGAACTTCAAAACAACCTGAACAGAAATGATAATACCCTTGCAGGAAGACTTCTCCTGATGCGGGATGAAATGAAACGTCAAAAGCTGGAAGACAACAAGCGAATGTGGACAACTCAAGGTCTTTCCGATCTTTCGCAGCTGATCCGCGAACATCAGAATAATATCCAGCAACTAACGTTCAAGGCTGCTACATTTATTGTCAACTATGTTCAGGTTCAGCAGGCATCTTTGTTTGTGTTGGAACGCGATGAAAACGAGGAACCATATCTTAACCTAAGTGCCTGCTATGCTTTCAATCGCAAGAAAATTTTGGAAAAGCGTGTCAACATCGGCGAAGGCCTGGTAGGGCAGGCGTACTTGGAACGTCAGACGGTGGTGTTAACGAAAGTGCCGCAAGGCTATACTGCAATAACGTCCGGGCTAGGCGAGGCAACACCAGGGTACCTTATCGTTGTACCGATGAAATATAATGAGGTGGTTACCGCTGTGCTGGAACTGGCCGGCTTTCGAACTCTTCAAGACCACGAAGTAGCGTTTTTAGAAAAGGGCGGAGAGTTCATTGCGTCAGCAATTGCAAATGTCCAAAACAACGAAAAGAGTAGGGCGATGATTGAACAAATGCAGCAGCAAACCGAACAGATGCGAGCACAGGAAGAAGAACTGCGACAAAACCTGGAAGAGCTCGAAGCTACTCAGGAGGACATGAGAAGAAAGGCCATTAAGGCATAACTCAGAATACTTTATAAATCTTGACCGGTACCCCAATGCCTCGCAATGGTTCCTCACCAATGTAGGTAATCGGCAATTTACCTTTGACAATTTGACTATACACTTGTTCGGAAATTAAGAGTTGCGTTCCATATTTTTTATTGAGCTGCTCAATTCTTGAAGCCACAATAACCGGCGTCCCGCTGATCGAAAACTGTTTTCGATTCTCGTTACCGATATTTCCCGTTACCATTAGTCCGCAATGAAGTCCGATACCCACCATTGTCGGAGGAATAAACGCGTCTTCAGATGACTGCTTTACCTGGTTCAAAATTTTAAGACTTGCTTGAAATGCCATGTCGGCATGAAGAACATTTTCGACAGGGGAACCGAAGCATGCCATCAATCCATCGCCAAGAATTTGAAACACCACGCCCTGATGTTGATTGATAATATTAATTACCGGACTGAGAAACTCGTTTTGATAATGGATCACTTCTTCTGCAGTATGGGTGTCGGCAAAGGCGGTAAAGTTTCTAATATCCAAAAACATCACAGTCGCCTCGCGTCGCTTCGTTGCTCCTTTCTCCTCGATAAGCGCTTTAGAAACTTCCTTTGATACCTGCTGTCCGAATAATAATTCCAGCTCATTCTTTTGCTCTTGAAAATCAAATGTCGTCTTGATCCTGTTTTTTAATTCGCTGGAAACAAACGCGGCAGCAGCTCCGGAGAATACCATAATCACGGACCGTATGTAATGAGCAACCTCTGGCGTGGCAAGTTCGCTCACTTGTGCAACGCCCAGGCGGTGGAACGCGTAATAAGTCAGAAATGCATAGTGGATAGCGGCAAAGGTTCCAGCAAAAATGCTCACGCTAAAATCTAAGTGCAAAATAGAAAGTATAATAAACAAGAAATATAAAAGGAACACTGGTGAGTCAATAGCCGAAATCATTTTTAGTTCAGAGAGCATAAAAAATATGATCGCAGAAGGAAAAGTGATTTCAATCATGGTATGGACATATTTATACCAACGAGGCGTCTCCGAGCCATCCCTCAATTTCCTTTTAAGATATTGAAGTATGAATACCTGATAAACTAAAAATACCATTAGGAAACCTACGCCCTTTATAAACACCCAGGTACCTCCGTAATAGTCTATAAGTGTATCCCGCAACGTAAAATAATTTACGGCAGCTACCAGAATGATAAGGGAAAACAAAATGACTAAAAGGTAAGAGCGCTGAAATTCGCTCTTTACCTCTTCTGATTTCAAGTTAGAAATGACGTCCGAATAATACTTTTTGGTGCGCATGATGCTTCATTTGAGTGTCGCAGAAACACTGACGACTTACGCAGTCTTTTTATAATTTATTATCGCCCACACATTAAGTACAACAGCAAATACCAATGTAATTAAAAGGTGTCCCAATATATCCATTAAACCGCTTCCTTTTAGAATTACCATCCGCATGACGCTTATAAGGTAACTCACCGGATTTAGCCGTGAGATTATCTGAGCCCATTCCGGCATACTATCGATCGAGGTGAATAGTCCTCCCATCAGAATGAACACCATCATAAAGAAGAACATAATGAACATTGCCTGTTGCTGCGTTTCACAAAAGGTCGATATCAACAATCCCAAACCTAATACGCATAAAAGATAAACTCCAATGAATCCGTAAAGCACAAACAAATTTCCTAAGGGGACGATCCCGTATATAAGCCAGGAAATCAGTAAGCCTATAGAAAAGACAACATTCCCTAAAACCCAGAACGGAATTAACTTACCCAAGATAAAGTGGTGTTTCTTTATGGGTGTTACATTTATCTGTTCAATCGTTCCGATCTCCTTTTCCTTCACTATGTTAAGACATGAGAGAAACCCGCCGATCATGGTCACTAAAATTGCCAGGATGCCAGGAACCATGAAGACACGGTAGTTTAGCAAATCATTAAACCAATTAGCGGAAACAATTTCTATTGTGGGAGTCTGCGAAAATCGCGAATCGGGCATGAGGTCCAATCGAATTTCCTTGTTAAAATGCTTGATAATCGTCGCGAGATAAGACCCCCCCAAGTTTGCTTTTACACCATTGATTGCGTTTACAGCAACAAAAAGTTTCTCCTCCCCTTCTCGTATCAGGCTTCTTTCAAATCCTCCGGGAATTTCCAGTATCAAATCCGCCTCATCTTCTTCTATGAACCGAAAAGCTTGGTTAAAGGAATCATTGTACTCAGTCAGCCTGAAGTATCCTGAAGCAGTGATAGTACTGACAAGTTTTTGCGAATAGGGAGACCGGTCGTTGTCAACGATAGCGATGTTTATGTTCTTTACCTCGTAATCTGCGGCTAATGGTAAAATCATCAATTGAATCGCGGGCATTACAACAATCATTGCCAGAATAATCTTGTTGCGAAATATTTGCCTGAATTCTTTTTGCAATAAAAATCGTACAGTTCTCATGCGAGCCGGATTTTAAAATTTTTCAAACTGACTATAAGGAAGAAGATCGTTATACCACAAAGAATTAGGGTTTCTTTCCAGATTGCTGAAAATCCAACGCCTTTGATCATAATAGATTTTACGATGATATAAAACCATTTAGCGGGGACAATATTCGAAAAGATCTGCAAAGCAGTAGGCATGTTTTCAATCGGAAACATAAAGCCACTGAATAAAATCGTGGGCAACAACATTCCCATGAGTGAGATCAGCATGGCTACCTGCTGTGAACTCGTCTTTACAGAAATAAAAATACCCAGTGTCAGACAGGTGATGATGAACAAAGTACTTTCAACAAATAACAATATGATGCTTCCATTTACCGGTACTTCCAAAACGAATACACTCAACAGCAAGATTATCGCAACGTTAATGAGCGAAAGCAACAGGTATGGAATAGCTTTAGATACCATCACCATAATGGGCTTAAAGGGCGATACGAGCAAAATTTCCATTGTACCGAGTTCTTTCTCACGAACTATGGAAACGGCAGTCATCATAACACAAACCAGCATCAGCACAAGTGCGATAACACCAGGCACAAAGTTGTGTGCCCCTTTTAGCTGAGGATTGTACAACATTCGTGTCTGCGGCTCAATGCGATATGGTTGAGTGCCTGACTTGTCCAATTCGCTTTGATAATCCTGAATGATTGAAGAAACATAATTCGTCAATGTATTTGCCGTATTTGGATCTGATGCATCGGCAATGACCTGTATCTGCCCGCTCCGTTCATGCATTAAATCAACATTCAAGTTAGCTGGAAAAATCAGGGCCATTTTTATGACACCCTTCTGAAAAGCCGATTCGATTTCTCGCGCGTTCATTACAGCCGACTCGATGTCAAAGTACCGGCTTGCCTCTATCTTGGAAATGATTTTTTGTGAAACAAGGTCTCTCGCATGATCGACGATAACGATTTTAGAATTTTTCACTTCAT
>DASQTN010000280.1:0-4540 GCA_035641895.1 Chryseolinea sp.
TGACATCATATCTTCTGTTCAATTAAGCGGCGATCAGAAGGAACTTTTGAGTTCGAGCTGGGATGGAACAGTGAGGCTGTGGGACGTTGGTACAGGCTTGATGATTAAGAAATTCAAGGGTCATCGCGGCGCTGTCCACTGTGCGATATTCGGCGCAGACGGAAAATCTATTTATTCGGCAGGAGCCGATCGAACTATTAAGATATGGGACATTGCCACATCGAAAGTTGTAAGAACTTTCGAAGGGCATAAAGCAGAAATCACCTCTTTGCTATTCAGTCCTGACGGAAAAATGCTGGTGAGCCATAGCGTTGATGGGGTTACCAAGTTCTGGGACCTTGGTACCGGAAATGAATTTTTCGAGCATATTCATCTTGGTGAAAGCGACTGGATGGTGAAGAATCCCGATGGTTTTTTCAACAGTACGGACGCCGCCCGACAATACATCCACTTTGTGAGTGGATTAAAAACCTACTCCGTTGACCAATTCTTTGACGAGTTTTACCGGCCGGACTTGTTGCCGAAAATTTTTCAAAAACGCACGGGGTCGCAGGAATCCAGAAGTATACAAGGCAGTTTGAAAACCTCACCCCCTCCTTCGCTAAAGCTGGCGGTTATCCCTATGGCAAAGGGAAAGGCCGAGGTGTATGTGAGAATAGTTGATAACGGCAACGGCGCTGAAAATCTGAAACTTTTTCACAACGGAAAAAATGTTCCGTTGATTCATGAGTCACTTTCTTTTCCGAAATCGCGGGGGCAGTCAACGACTTATAAGCACGAAGTGAATCTTGTGAGCGGCACCAATGTCTTTTCTGCCACGGCTCGTAACAAAGACAATATTGAATCCGACGCGCAAACCGCTGAATTGTTTTCGGATCACGCGGCTAAAAACAGCACGTGCTATGTTTTTGTCGTAGGGATAAACGAGTACAAAAACAGCAAGCTCAATTTGAATTTTGCGCGGGCAGATGCGGAATCGTTTGGCAAATTGGTCAATGCCAAGAGCGGCCAGCTTTTTAAAAATGTTGAACTTCATACATTGTATGATAAGGATGCAACGCGCCAGAAAATTCTGAATAAGTTGGACGAACTTTCGACAAAGGTTAGCCAGGAAGATGTCTTGATCTTTTACTACGCGGGGCACGGGAGTATAATCGATAATAAATTTTACTTCATTCCCACAGAAAGCTCAAGGTTGTACGATGCGTCCTCTCTTCACAGAGAGGCAATCGAAGCGACAGTTGTACAGGAGAAATTAAAAAACATTAAAGCGCTGAAGCAACTAATTGTGATGGATGCGTGTCAATCCGGAGGATCAGTAGAATTGCTGGCTACCCGGGGAGCACAGGAGGAAAAGGCGATAGCTCAACTGTCCAGAAGCGCGGGGATACATGTAATGGCCTCGGCGGGAAGTGAACAATTTGCCACAGAATTTAGCAGTTTAGGCCACGGATTGTTCACGCATGTACTCATTAAAGGTTTGCAAGGTGAGGCGGATGGAGCACCCAAGGATGGTAAGGTCACGATCTACGAGTTAAAATCTTATGTCGATGACCAGGTGCCGGAGGTGACAAGAAAACTAAAAGGGAATCCACAATATCCCTATACTTTTTCAAGAGGTCACGATTTTCCGGTGGTCATTGAGGACGGAGTACAATAAAGTGTTCACAGGAATGTTTATTTATTGGAAACTTTAATAGAAGATTTATCGTAATTTTGTCTACACTTTTTAAACGTTATTGAGATGGTTGAAGCTAGTCCCGTTAAATTTTATTTTGCGAAGTATTTTTTCCTCGCATTCAGTTTTCTTCAATGGGCAGTGACCGGAACTATTTTTTTTCAGTACGAGTTCGGCCCCAAAAGTTTTTTCATTGCCTTAGTGTTCTTTACGCTGGGCATGATCAGCTTTACTGCCTACCTCCTTATTACTGATAGGGTGAGACGTGTGGCCATTGGAAAAAACAAGATCATCGTCACCGAAGGCGATCGAAACATTCGGTTTGAGTGGCCTGAAGTAAAGTCGTTGAAAATTATTCCGTACCTCAACCTTTATAAGCTTAAGCTTAAAGGTAAGAGAGGATATATCTATTTTTTCCCCTCACAAAACATTGATCCGGCATTCGGTCTGCTGTCAAAAGACACATCGAAGATGGGCGACATCGTTGAAAAGAGAAAAAAGGAGCTAGGAATTAAGTAGGCTGAAAGCTTAAAGCGGAAAGGTTCGGCGTGCGCCTTAACGTGACTGCATTGAAAAACGCCAACAGCATATAGCAAACAGCTGACAGCTCCATTCAACGAGCAACCTCGAACTTCAAACCCGAAACTAGAAACTATAAACTTCGAACGGCGGAAAGCAAAAAGCTGAAAGCCAGGTGTACACTCGGATGTGACTGCAAAAAGCCGAGCGCTCAAAACTTGATTCTTCGGAAACTTCAAACTAGAAACCCGAAACTTCAAACTATTTTATTTAAGGACTCCAAGTTCTTTTCCAATCTCCTGAAACGCATTGATCGCTTTGTCGAGGTGATTTTGTTCATGTGCTGCTGAAATTTGCACACGTATTCTCGCCTGGCCTTTGGCGACTACTGGAAAGAAAAATCCGATAACATAAATACCTTTCTCCAAGAGTTTATCGGCAAAGGTCTGAGCAAGCGAGGCTTCGTAAAGCATGACAGGCACAATCGGATGCTCGCCAGGCTTGATTTCAAAACCAACGCGTTCAATTTCTCTTCTAAAGTATTTAGTGTTTTTCTCCAGCTTGTCGCGGAGTGCTGTTGTTTCAGATAAAATATTAAAGACCTCGATAGATGCACCCGCTATTGACGGAGCAAGCGTATTTGAGAAAAGGTACGGCCGGGAATGCTGGCGTAGCAATTCGATAATTTCTTTTTTACCGGACGTAAACCCCCCCGAAGCTCCGCCAAGTGCTTTTCCTAAAGTGCCAGTTATAATATCAACACGATCCATTACCCCGCAGTATTCAGGAACTCCGCGTCCGGTTTTCCCTACGAACCCCGTTGCGTGCGACTCATCGCTCATTACCACAGCATTGTACCGATCGGCGAGATCACAAATTTTATCCAGTTGAGCGATCGTTCCATCCATGGAAAAGGCTCCATCGGTCACGATAATGATTTGCTTGGCGCCAGCTGCTTTTGCCTCGTCGAGTTGTCTTTTCAAATCGTCCATGTCATTATGCTTATAGCGATAACGCATGGCTTTGCAGAGACGAACGCCATCGATGATGGAAGCGTGATTTAGTTCGTCTGATATTATTGCATCCTCACTTCCAAGCAAAGGTTCAAACGCACCGCCATTGGCATCAAAAGCAGCTGCATAAAGAATCGTATCCTCGGTTTTTAGAAACTCTGAAATTTTCCGCTCGAGCTCCTTGTGAATATCCTGAGTACCACAAATAAAACGGACCGATGACATGCCATAACCGTGTGTATCAATAGTCTTTTTTGCCGCATCAATCACGCGAGGGTGGGCGGAAAGACCGAGGTAATTATTGGCGCAAAAATTAACAACTTCCCGACCATCTTCGGTCTCGATCTCAGCGCCTTGGGGTGTCGTTATTACCCGTTCTTTTTTGAAAAGATTTAGTTCTTTGATCTGCTGAAGCTTTTGCTGCAAAACCGGCTGGAGACTTTTATACATGTGTGTTATTACATTTTTGGTTTTGGTTTGAAAACAGGTTTTGGTATTGACGGTTTAGGGTTTGCGGAAGGAATTATTGGTTTCGGCGGAAGTGGTGAAGCCGTCGTCGGCGATATTGTCTCCGAAGGCGGTACCTCTTTTTCAGGAACTTGCGATAATGGATACTTCCTCCGTATGGGGTTTATCAGATTAAGCTTTTGAACCGTGAAGCTATTGGGATGCATTTGCTCAAATTCAGAGTTCCATTCCTTCCAAAGTTCAGGCTCCGCCTTTAGAAAGGCTGACGAGTCAATTTTTTTAGATGTCAGGTATCCTTCAAGATTCACTGCGCTAATTTAGCAAAAGCTTTATCCAACGAAGACAGTGTCGCTAAATTTGTAATTTCGCGCACGATTGAAACTATCATGAAAACGGAAAAAATTCTTGTCATCGGAGCAGGGGGACAATTAGGTACAGAGTTAGTTGCCGGGTTATGGAAATCCTATGGCAAGGAGAATGTAATGGCGACAGATATTAAAGAGCCGAAAGGAATTTTAGCACAAGGCGATTTTGAAATACTGGATGTTTTAAATCCTGAAAATCTAACTACCCTTCTAAAGAAAAATAAATTTACCCAGATCTACCATTTAGCAGCGGTACTGTCGGCAACAGGAGAACAAAATCCTGAAGTCGCCTGGAAATTAAACATGGACAGTCTGATGCATGTGCTTCAGGCCGCGGTGGAATTGAAAATCAAAAAAGTTTACTGGCCCAGTTCGATCGCTGTGTTTGGTCCGTCCACACCGAAAATTAAGACGCCCCAGAATACTATCATGGATCCAATTACCATTTATGGCATCAGCAAGCAGGCCGGGGAACGGTGGTGTGAATGGTACTTTCG
>DASQTN010000281.1:0-5839 GCA_035641895.1 Chryseolinea sp.
GTCAAAAGAATTATTAGAAAAACATCTGCAAGCGCCGATAGATTTCATTGCGTTTCCGTACGGGTATTTTAACAGGGAAGCTGTAGAAGCGTCGACGCAACAAGGTTATGCGTATCTATTCGCAGGAGGAAGTATATCTGACGAATGGAAACAGCGCGTTTTCCCCCGTATTGGAATATTCAATATGGCAGGATATGCTTTTAATATGCTGTCTATCAGCCACGGCTTCCAACGATTTGGTTTTTAGAAAATATCGATGTCGCAGTATTCAAATGTCACACTGCTGAAATCCAGGTTACGATCACTTAGATTATAAAAGCCTATTGGCAAACCTTCTTTTGGTGACATTGTAGCAGTCAAAATTTTATACGTTCGAGTATTATAACCTGTCATCAGAATTATGGATCGGCAGCCTAATTTTTTTGCTGTCTGTCGCAGGTATTTCTCAACAAGCTCCGGACTCTCCGTGTCGGAAAACCTAAGCAAACCAATTTTTAATACACCATCATTCTTCATCCACGAAATTATTTTTCCCGACTTTTTTATAAATGTTTTCGTGTACTGATTCTTATATTGAAAGAATAAATGATCCCGTATTATTCCGTTCTCCTCAGAAACATCTTGTTCCGGGGGATTGATTAGATTCCTTTCTGTTATCAGCTTGTAAAGTTTTCTTAAAATAGGAGTTTTGAGGATCATCGCAGCCCACGGCAGCTTACTTCCTTGCATTACAAAAAGCTGCATCGGTAACGGCATAAATTTCCAATCGAGCTTAACAAAACCTGGGTATGAATTCTGATTGGGAAAGCCGAAGATAAATTGAACACCTTCTTGTTTTGCCAGCGCATAAGTCATTTTAGCGAGCTGCATGAATAAGCCTTTCTTTTGATGGTCAGGGTGGGTCATTGTATCGGCAGACTGCGCCGAAAGAAATATTTCGTTGTTGATTTTAAAATGACAAGGTATCACGCCGTAAAATGCTGCTGGCTTGCGATCGTCTGTAAAGGCAATGTATCCAAGCCATGCAGTACCATAAAATTTCGTATTGTATTTACCCTTAAAAAATTCGACCGATACCACTTTGGAATAGGTCGAATGGTATAGATCTTTAAGGTGGTCAACGTTGTCGATTGAAAGTCGTTCGATTGCGTATTCAGGCATATTAATTAAGATAACCCGTAAACATTTAGTTGCCACTCTCCCGGTAAAATCTAAGTTATTAATTTTTACCTTTATTCTCTGGCTCAACTTTCTATGATTAAACGCCTGCTCACACTTGCGACAGATCAAATTTACAATCTGCCGATCATTGTGTTGATGCCCCATAGCAGATGTAATTGCCGATGCGTTATGTGTGATATCTGGAAGGCGAATTACAACAAAAAAGAACTTTTGGTTGAAGATCTGGCGCAACATGCGAATGCTTTTAAATCTTTGGGCGTTCGCGAAATAGTGCTATCCGGCGGCGAACCATTGATGCATTCGAACTTGTGGAGGCTTTGCAGTACGCTGAAAACTGTTAACATTAAGCTTACATTGCTTTCAACTGGTTTATTGCTAGAAAAAAATGCGAAAGAAATTATCCAGCATATCGACAATGTTATTATTTCAGTTGATGGAAGCCAGCCTGTACATGATAAGATCCGAAACATCCCCGATGGTTATTTGAAGTTATCGTTGGGAATTCGTGCTTTAAAAAAATTAAAACCGGAGCTTGAAGTCAAAGCACGTTGCGTATTGCAGCGATATAATTTTAATGACTTTGTAAATACTGTCCGTGCTGCTCACGACATTCATTTGGATCAGATATCGTTTTTGCCAGCGGATATTTCAACTGCGGCCTTTAACCATGTCGAAGCCCTGAGCAATGAGCGAATTAGTGATATCGCATTGACAAAAACAGAGGTGGATGATTTCGAAAAAATTATTGTTAATTCCTTCAAGGAGCTGAAGGCTGAGTATGACAATAAATTTATCGCCGAAAGCCCAGAGAAAATGTTAAAAATTGTTCAATATTATAAGGCGCTAAATGGACTGGGAAATTATCCCGTGCCCGTTTGCAATGCTCCTTGGGTTTCTGCTGTTATCGAATCGAACGGAGATGTAATGCCTTGTTTCTTTCATAAACCCTACGGCAACATCCATGACGGCGAGTTCTATTCCATCATAAATTCAGGAAAGGCCATTGCCTTCCGGAAGAATTTGGATATGGGTACTGATCCGGTATGCAAGAAATGTGTTTGTTCTTTGAAGTTGGGAATTACGCAGATGAACTAGGCCTGATTTTGTACAGATAATCTTTTTCATCGAACAAAACATTTTTCTCTTCTACCAGCTCAAATGAAAAACCGGATTTTGCTGCAATCCCAAAAATAGTAGAAAGGTCAGACCCTTTAGTTAACACTATTATTACCTCTGAATTTAAGTGGATATGTTCTTTTAGCTGCTTGAAAAATTTCTCAAAGTATTCAAAGTTTTTACCACAATACCACGCCAGCATCGCTTCTTCGTTTGCATCTTTGGCATAATACGGCGGATTGATAATAATCATATCAAAAGTTCCTGGAATGTTATCGAACAAATCAGAATGTATTATAGCTAAACTTACTTTGTTTAAAATTGCATTTTGCTTCGTATTTTCTAACGCTGTATGACTTAGATCTGAGGAGGTTACGTTCGCACCGGCTTTAGCGGCGACAATGGAAATAAGTCCGCTGCCACATCCCAGTTCCAAAATTGATTTGTTGACTAAATTTAACGTGACCAGGTAGGCTAAAATAAATTTTGTGCTATAAAAAAAACCCGGATGAAAAACGCCAGGCAGTACTGAGATGCTGATACCTTTATAATTATAGTGGCGTTCTTTTCTTAAATGCCATTGAACCAATGGAATTAAAAAATACGCTGTAAATCGCTTAACATATTTTCTCAGACTGCTCATCACTCCATCTTAAAACCTTCAATTTCTGCTTGCCGATATTTCCAGAGCCGCTGCAGAATTTTCAATTCATAAGGTAATGAGAAAATATTTTTTTTATAGCGAAAAGATGAGAGTATGCGAAGGACCTTTCTTTGAAGATTGCTTAATCTGAAATCTGAAACTGTAGGATACTGAGCATTCAAAACGGTTTCGAATCCTTGAATTTTATTGACCATCGCAGGTGTTAACCACGGCGTTAGAGGATTTTTTCGCAGATCGAAATTTTGCCATTCAGAAGCAAGCCAATCTTCCAGGCTTTCAGGAAATTTGAACCCGGATTTCTTGACCTGTTCGTACATTTCAGAACCTTCGGTCGCGACAGGACTATAAACGTAGATAATGATCTCGGTGTTTGGATTTAATTGCTTGATCTCTTTTATATAACTGATGTCTCGATCGATTTGCTCAATTACTTTTTCTGGCGTTTCAGCTGGAAAGCCCAAAACAAATGAATACTCAGGAATAATTCCAAACTTTTTCAAACGCGCTGCGAACTTTTTCATTTGCTCAGTAGTCTGTGTTCCTCCCTTATCCATTTTTTTTAGCAGTTCATCATTGCTCGTTTCAGCGCCAAAAAAAATCATCTTGCAGCCAGCGTTGTACATTAGCGCAAGGGATTCATCGCTATACTTGTCTATGGTGTCGATACGCCCTTCGCCCCACCAGGAAATTTTTTTATGTTGAATGAGCTTACAAAATTCAACCACTCTTTTTTCACTGACAAAAAAATTATTGTCATGAAACTCCACAGAATCCGCGCCATATTTTTCAATAAGATATTTCACATCCTCATAAATAAGTTGAGCTGATTTACCTTTCCACCTTGCGTTATAAATTGGAACGACTGCACAAAATGAACAGGTAAAAGGACAGCCCATGCTTGAATGATATGCTGCGGTGTGATTGCCAAGAAAAGTTTTTCCCAAATATTTTCTTAAGGGATAGAAGTTACTTAGATGATCATACGGCAGTTTTGGCAGTTTATCCTGGTCGACCAAAGCGGCTTGAGGCGTCTTTACAATGTCATTACCAATTTTAAAAATCAAATTTTGAATACTTTTAAAATCGAAATGGTGATTTAATGCATGAATTAATGCTGGGAATGCAATATCCCCTGGGCCATTAATTATAAAGTCAACGTAGCCGGAATTTATGACAGCTTTGTATTGATTAGCCGCAAAGTAACCGCCCCAAATTACTTTCACTTCAGGAAAGGATTCCCGTATTTTTTTTGAGTAGGGTATGGCCTGCTGAAGCTGAGGACCTGGCATAGCGGTACAACCGAAATAACGGTACTCGCCTTTTTTCAGGTAGTTTTCGATCGTTATCCAGGGATCTTTTTCCATGTTACCATCCACAAATACATAATCATGGGTACCGTGAATGGAAGCGCCTACTTGTAAAATAGAGTTGGGTATACGATGTTTTCCTTTGGCACTTCGCGGATTGAAAAGTATAACCTTATTCATTGGATCTAAAAGTAATACAACACTGTATGCCAAGACAGTTTTTGCTGACACATTATACGTAACAGTTCTCGCCTTATGTTTTCATGATGGTATTTCTATTTTTAGAGGGATGTTCAATTCAGACCATCAAAACCAGACAGGAAACGGGGAGAAGATATATAGAGGTAAACCCTGAGCCATAGAAGTGCTACGACCTTTTAGCGAGTTGGTTTATATTTATGAGACATTATAAGGTCTACGCGCCGATGAATATGCGAATTGTGAATCTTACTTATGCACTAATCCGCGGGTACAACAAACCGGAATCCTGGTTAAAAAGGTTAGACTTTTATACAGCCCAGTTGGAGGCACTACGACCGTTTGCCGAAACGAAAAGCATTCATCTAATCGATTATGAAGGTATCTTAGTGAAGCATGATGTCGAGTATCATTTCTTGAAACTTACTAAATGGCAGCTGCTTTTTCCCGTTCGGCTACACCGTTATGTAGATAATCTCAAGCCCGATGTGGTTGTGATACAAGGTCTGATATTTCCATGGCAGGTTTTGTGGCTAACTTTTCATTTGAAAAGAAAAGTTAAACTTGTAGCTGTACATCATGCCGAGAGGCCACTTCGCTTTCCAAAAAGTCTTCTTCAAAAGGTAGCTGACCGATTCATTCATGCCTATTTTTTTGCCGCAGTAGATCTCGGGAAGAGATGGGTTGACAAAGGGCAAATAAGCTCGCTCAATAAAATCCATGAGATCATGGAGGTTTCGTCTTTTTTTTACCCAACGAACGTCAATGATCTTTTGCAGAGGCGGAATAATTATTTGTGGGTGGGTCGGCTGGATGATAATAAAGATCCGGCAACACTGGTGAAGGCCTTTGCTAGGTTTCTCCAAGACGAACCAAGCGCTACATTGAAAATAGTCTATCGGGCGGGCAATCATCGGGACGATATTGAGCGATTGTTGACTTCCCTAGAAATCGATCGCAAGCAAATTGTTCTGATTGAGAACGTAGATCACGATGAAATGCTACACTGGTATAATGATGCAGCATTTGTCATCTCAACATCACATTATGAAGGCAGTGGCGCGGCAGTCTGTGAAGGTATGGCCTGCGGCTGTATACCAATAGTCACAAATATTCCATCTTTCAGAATGATGACGCAATCAGGTAAAGTGGGTTTCTTGTTTGCGCCCGGGGATGTGAATGGCTTACATCAGGCATTGCGTAGCAGTAGACAAGTATCCCTTTTGGATGAACGAAAGAAAGTTTTGACACAGTTCCAGGAAAATCTTTCCTGCGACGCGATATCAAAAAAAATGTTCCAGGTAATTTCTGAAAAGTGAAGAAAAGAATTGCCGTTTGGCTTCATGGGGGAATAGGAACGGGCCGCTTTTCC
>DASQTN010000282.1:0-5228 GCA_035641895.1 Chryseolinea sp.
CCGCCGCTATCAGAATACTTTTCGCCGCCGTTGTCATTTGTGAAAATGACTATAGTTTGATCCGATAACTTTGCGTCGTCCAACGCCTGCATGATTTTTCCAACCCCCTCATCGAGGCTTTTCATCATGGCTGCATATACAGCTGGAGAGCCACCGTCCGTAAAATTTAGTGAATCAGGATAAGCGGCGTCGGTAGGACCTTGCCAGGGCCAGTGTGGAGCATTGAAGTTTATGCTTAGGAAGAAAGGCTTTTCGTGTTTTCGTTTTATAAAATCAACGGACTTTTGAGTGAATAAATCCGTCAGGTACCCTTTCGGATAAACCATAACATCATTTTCATAAAGGTCGTGCGTCCGCATACCGTTGGCGCCGATATATGAGACATAATCCGCACCACCACTACGAATACCGAAAAAATAATCAAATCCATTTTGCGTAGGACTTTGCTGTGGCATAAAACCGAGGTGCCATTTTCCGATGAGAACTGTTTCGTACCCACTTTCCTTCATCAAGGTTGCCAATGACGGAATATCTTTAGTCAAGCCGTACGCACCATCCAATTTGGGGCTGCGCAATGGCTCCATCAGCCCAACAGGTGTTCTCGCGGGATAACGTCCCGTCATAAATGCTGTACGCGTGGGAGTACATACGGGGGCCGCGGCGTATGCATTCACAAACTTAACCCCTTGAGAAGCCAGTTTATCCAGATTTGGCGTTGTGTAGTCTTTTCGTCCGTAGCAACTCAGATCACCATAGCCCATATCATCGGTCATGATGTAAATGATGTTCGGACGTTGTGCGAAATCTTTTATCGGCAGGAGGAAAATAAGGCTAACCACTAAAAGATTTGCCATATGTCTGATACGTGTCTTTAATAGCGGATTCATAAAAGTTTTTTAATAATTGTTTGGAAAATTTGCCGGCAACTGCTGTGAAGGCCACTTCCTCAATTTAGCACTTAAAAAGGTAACATTAAGATGTGACTTCGAAGAAGAAACAAAGTGCCACGCAAAAAAACCGTCACGTACTGCCCTGATTGCGACAAATGAGCGCGCATGAATTCAATGCCGGATCGTGGCCGACAGCCTTCCGATTAGTGACGTGTTCCATACCCGGTCACTGTAGAAATAATTACAGCATACCCTAGCCGTCGAAGAAACCTTCGGTAATAAAATTTACAACGGTGTCGATTCGCATTGAGCTTTTCGGCAAAATTCAGCTGCCTTGCGTTCGCGATTAGTACTCAACGCCTCTGGCATAGTTTTGTATTATTTAAAACAACAAAATGAATTGCTATGGAAACAGAAAATGAAAAAGGATCAGCAGAAAATTTTGTCAATCAGCAGAAAAGTACTGACAATGCTATCAACAGGAGAATAAAAAAAGAACAGGGTAAAAGTAAGCTTGATCCGGAAGAAACAAATAACCCTAAAAACCGCAACACTGAATCGGACATTGCAAGTAAAAAAACGGGTAGCGGAAAACAAAAAGGTCCGGGCATGTGACGAATAGAACAGTCGTGTACAAGCAGTTGGAAGCCATCGACACTTGGAGCAGCTCTCAACCAATTTGACTATAGTGAAGGTGATTTTTTCGGGTTTCAATATTCCCATCAGAATTGTATCGGGGCAATGAATCCTGTTTATGGTACTGAGTATTGAAGAGGGATCCTTGTCACCTACTTCACGTATAGCTGATTGCAAAACGTTATAAGGTTCATTAAATCGTCTTTGTCTTCGAAAGAAACAGAATTATTATTTAAATAATCAATAATTGCTTCTTTATGCATTGGCAGCAATTTGAATAATGACAGTTTATTTGCTTCAAAGACCTGATATTTTGCGTTAAGAAAGAAGTAAGTTTTCTTCAGCTTGTACATTCGGTCATAGTTTACTACTGGTATCCCGTTTGATACAAGCGACGCATTCGCTTGATCTGTCATTCCAGCCTCCTCCAATATTTCCCTATCATCGATTAATGTAAAACGATTTCTCACCGCCAATGCCAACGGTCCATGTAATATGATTTCCATATAACCTTCTTTGAAATCTCGATAGAAGACATCGCCATCCAGGTTTATAGTTTTTGCTTCCCTCCATTGCTTGAATTCCACAGTGTCAGCATTATCGTTGAGAGCAACCATCTTACCAGTGAAAAAGTTGTAGTTCATTTTTGCAGAATAATCGGATATTGAATTGTCACTCCACATAATTTTTGGTTCCTGGAATTCAGGAAATCTATACAACTTTTCAGGAGTGCCTGAAGGAAAGGCTTTACCTGCCTCCAGCTTTACCAATATATTTGCATCAGAATTTTCGGTTCGGTTTCCTGCTGGCCGGGACTCATCCAATTGATAGCAATAATTGGTTAACCGAATCATATCTTCTTTCTTAGTAAAATCTACCGGCTTTTCAATTAGATATGCCCGAATATCCGATTTGTTTTCCGGAAATAATTTAAGAACAGAGGCTTTGCTCGCCTTGAACAACTGCTCCTTAACATCGATAAAGAAATAGGACGCGTGTTTATAATAGAATCGATCGCAGGCCATTGCAGCCCCTCGCGTTTCGAAAGGCAATAGTCCATCATTACCTTCAGTTTTGCCAAGCCTGAATTTCGTTTGCATTGCCAGCGATACAGAAGACGTACTTAATATTTCGTAGTAGCCACTTTTATGATCGTGGTAAAAAAGATGAGAGCCTATCTCGATTAACTTTATTTCCTTGTTAGCCTCTATGCTGAGAGTGTCGCCTTCTTCGCCAAGAAATTCCATTCTTTCATGGTATATGTTGTAATTAAGTTTAAGCGTCTCGTTGAGTTTAAATCCCGTTTGATAAATTATCGTGCCTTCTTGAAATTGTGGAAAATAGTAAATTTGATCTCGCCATGACGTTTGTGAGACGTTCTCAAACCTTCGAAGCTGCAGAAGCTCGATGTCCTGACCAAACACGTCGTGCGCCGACGTCGACAGTAGTGAGAGCGTTAGAACCCTTAGGATTAAACTTATTGACTTTTTCAATGTGGTAACGGCTACATAAATATCAAAACTGATTACTGGAATTCTGGGCTGAACCGTAAGGGTAGCGGCAATGCGTTTTATCTGTTCCATACAAGATAACCGGTTTAAACATGTTCAGCAACATACCTAGTTTTAAAAAATTACGCTATCGGGGCCGGTCTGGTCACACAATCAATTGCGTTGCTTAGATTCCCTTTTTGCAATACGATGGGATTTCTTATTTTCTTTCGACATGATCATGGTTTCCTTCAGACCCGCTAACATCGATTTCATTATTATGTTAACAAAGCCCTTATTCATATCTCTGTCAACTTGAAACTTAACAACCCGCGGTGGTAAATCTGCACTATTTGGATTGCTGGAGTCCAAAATTGTATTTGCTGTGAATGCAAGGACAGAACTTTTCCACTTCGCTTGCTCCTTAAGCTCCAGATCAATTTCCAGGCCGTGATACAAAAATGTCATGGTGCCGCTTGCACTGGTTCGCCGGGCGATGCCTGAGAATGCCATTTTATCCAGGTTTCCCTTGTTGATTTTGGCTGGCGTATAGGCCAATATCAGTGTATTTAAGTCAGGTAAATTGAATGCTTCGGCACCGCCTTCAAAACTGAACTGCGTTTTACGATAATCGAAGTTTATATTCAATGTAGCATGTGCTTTGTCCTCGATATAAGCATCGGCATTCAGGGTAAGACCCTTGTCGGCCGAGAGATTGGTTATATTCCTTACGTCCACCGTTCCGCGAAGAATGTTAACTTTTGCATATGTGCTGTCCGGCTTTCGTTCGACGTTAACCAAATTTACCTTCGTGCATTTCACGTGCTTGATCAAAAGAGGCAAAGGAATCGCGCTGATTGTTTGACCAAGATAAATAGGCATGCGCGATGAATCCATTGGCTTTGTTTTGTCTTTGAATAGCGAAGCCGTAACATCGTCAAGGATAATTTCGTTAATTAATATTTTTTGAGAGGCTATCAGCGAATCGAAATTTATGTCAACGAGTTTCAGGCTCCCAATTGCGCCTGAAACCTCTTGATGTTGGTATTTGTGTTTCTTTTGCAAGGTTGCTTCGTCGACATTTGGCTTAAAACTTAGACCCGTCATGTTTAGAGATTTGGCGCGGTAGGCAATATTGAATGTTGCCATCGAGATACTATAAATACTGTCAGCCGTTTGAATATCAAGCGCATTTAAAGCTGTAGTTAAATCGCGAAACTGAAAAATGGCGGTATCTATCGTCTCTTGTAATTTGAGCGAATCAACTTTAAGACTGTAATCCTTGAATTTTACAAGTTTAAAAGGTCCTTTCTCCATGCGTCCCGAAAATTCACCGATGAGAAACTCGACCGCTCTAAACGTAAGGATATCCTTACCGGGCTGCTGGTGGATATTAAGGTCCAAAAGATCAATATTAAATTTCTGGATCTTAAATTCCCGTTGCTTTTCCAAATTGGTCACGTGGAACGACGCATCTTTCAATAGAAACTGTTTCAGTGTAAACGAGCCAATCGTTTTCTTTTTGTTTTCTTCAGTCTCAGCTGAAGTAGTAGTTGTGTCTTTAACCGTGGTGGCGGTAGTATCGTTAAAAGGTAATAGTATATGGTGGCGTCCCTTAAGCATCAATTCAACTTCAGGATTATCTATCAAGACACGTTCCAGGTGAAGTTCGTTTGATTTCAGTAAGTCAATGATGGCTACATTCTTCAACATTATTTTTTCCGTCTTGAGCACGAACGAGCTATTGATGTACGGATAATTGCGCAAAGGTTTTTCCCGCGGCTGTAGGATTACGTTAGATACCTGAATACTCCCTTCAAAGGGATTGACGCGGAGTTTTTCAAATTTTAGTTCGTAGACGTCTGATATAATATCTGACTCAAAAGCTGTGGTCAAAGAATTGGCAATAATTCTATTGAAATTTTTGTACACTACGAATGCTGCTACTGCCAGAATCGTAATAATTGATAGCGCAATTGTTCGTTTTACTGGCCACCTTTTTTTTGGAGTGTCGGTCTCTGTGTTCATGATTTTTACTTATCTCAGGATTGAATCCGCGACGATGATGAAAACCATTGCTGGTCAGGAAACCCATTGCGAGTAATGATTGCAGGCCTATGATCGATTACCAAATAGCCGAAACAAGTATAGGCACCCTTGAATATACCATGTAACTGGTCAATAACCACGTATTGACTGTATTTCTTTTGAT
>DASQTN010000283.1:0-2244 GCA_035641895.1 Chryseolinea sp.
TCTGCGCCTGCATTCAATACAATGAAGGTAGAGGGACCGTTGTTACCCCATTCCAACACCCATTTATTGTCATCCTTGAACTCTTCAAATGACAGGACGAAATCAAATTGATAAACTGAATTAGAAGGTATATTTTCAAAAATGCCGGTTACGTGAAAAGTTTTTTCGTGTTGGAGTTCCACCATCTTGCCCACTGCATTTTCTTCTGATCCGAATAATTTTTTTGCCAGATCGCGGGAGATGACCATAGCAAATTTATCTTCCAACACTTGCGCTGGGTCGCCTTGAACCAATTTGTAGGAGAAGATTTTAAAATAATCTTTGCCCACGTGATAACCTGACGCTTTTACGTTATTTTCATCTTTGATGGACAGTGTATACTTATCAATCCATGTAGTGGTCGCGGCATATTGTACTTCCGGAAATTCTTCCTTTAGCGTTTCCGCCAGAATACCTGGCGTACTGGAAGTGGTCATGATTTCGTCTGCATACTGCTGATGTTCCATGAGTTGGAAAAGCCGGGTATCGTTTTCATGAAAAGCATTCATTCGCACTTCATCCCTGACCCACAGGAAGATGAACAACGTGCAGGCCAAACCGGCGGAAAGTCCTGCCAGGTTGATAGCAAAGTAACTTTTGGCTCGCAAAAAGTTACGGTAGATGATCAGTAAGTAGTGTTTCAGCATGGGTTGAGTTTTGGCAGTCCAATAGAAGTACCGGGTAAACTTAAAAAGGTTGCATTCTAGACGATGATAAAGTTGCAGGTGTTACAGGCCAATCACTTTTTTTTGCATAAGCCCAAACTTGAAGAAATATTAAGATTAATTTATGGGATCCGGGGTTATTCTCTGGTGTTATGGCTAATTCTACCGGTAAGGTGTTTGTGTTTGAGAAGGGCTAGCAGGTTTTGTTTGCGATCACTCGTATATTTTAATTTGCGCAATAGCCCACGACTTTAATGATAGAGCCGATTGAATCCGGCTGGTATTAACGTATTTAGATATCCAACGAGATTTCGCTACACGTTGTGTGTGGAATTTTTTTCTTGCACGTAGCAAGCTGTGAGAACTCAGATATTTGTGAATTGGGCGACACGGAAGAATTCAAAGTCAAAAATGAATCAAATCGAGGCGCAGAAAGCCCGTAAAAATGGAAAAGTGAGGCTAACGACGAAAAAGGTGACCTTTGTTAAAGGATGCACGTAATCAGCGGTAAGAAAAAGCCATGCTGAATTTTATCGCTTGAAAAGTCAACTATAAAGAAAAAGCAGTCAGGTTTTTGCAGCATTGACTTTTTTATGAGTGTCCGCCATGTTCGGCGTTTGAATGTGACGACATTTGTTAGTATATAAGTCCACCTTAAAATAACCGATATGGCAAAAACTAATAACAAACTGGGCATAGCCTTAGTGGGTCTCGGAGAATACAGCAGTGGCCAACTAGCCCCTGCGTTGAAAGAGACGAAATACTGTTATCTGAGTGGTATTGTGACCGGAAGTATGGACAAGGCCGATGAATGGAAAAAACAATACGAGATCGCTGGCAAGAATATTTACGACTACAAAAACTTCGATGCGATTAAAAACAATCCGGACATTGACATAATTTACATCGTCCTGCCAAATGCCATGCACCATGAGTTTGTAATCCGTGCCGCCAAGGCTGGCAAACACGTTATTTGTGAAAAACCGATGGCCTTGACAGTAGAGGATTGCGACGAGATGATTGCGGCCTGTAAAGCGGCGAACAAGATGTTATCAATCGGATACCGGTTGCACTTTGAACCACATAATCTGGAGATGATGCGATTGGGCCAACAAAAAATATTTGGACCTATAAAAAGAATGATAGCCGAAGATGGGCTGGCGGAGGTTGAAGGATGGCGTCTTAATAAAACATTGGCCGGCGGAGGTCCGCTCATGGATGTGGGAATCTATTGCGTTCAGGGCGTCCGTTATACCACTGGGCTGGAGCCGATTGCAGTAACGGCGAAGGAGGGTACAAAGAAAAACAAAGAAAAATTCAAGGAAGTCGAGGAATCCTTAACCTGGACTATGGAACTCCCGAATGGAATAGTAGCTGAATGTAAAACCAGCTATTCCGAGGAACTAAACCTTTTGCGGGCAGAAGCGGAAAATGGTTGGTTTGAATTGACCACTGCTTATGAATACACTGGCATTAAAGGCGAAACGGTCGAGGGCAAAATGAAGTTTCCGCAAATAAATCAACAGGCGAAACAAATGGA
>DASQTN010000284.1:0-2747 GCA_035641895.1 Chryseolinea sp.
TTTATGGCAACCGCTGTGATGATCCTTGCACTTGCGTGCATCAATTTCATCAACCTGGCGACAGCCCGGTCGGAGAAGCGCGCGAAAGAAGTCGGGATTCGGAAGACCGTTGGTTCTGATAGGAAACAACTTGTTCTGCAATTTCTCAGTGAAACAGTATTGATGGCTATAATGTCATTCATGGTGGCGATCGCACTCGTCGAAGGATTCTTGCCTTTCTTCAACACACTGGTGAGTAAAGAACTGGCTGTGGATTACATGGATCCGGTTGTCTGGGGTATGGCCTTCGTGTTTATACTCATGACGGGAGTCGTATCTGGAAGCTATCCTGCATTCTTTCTCTCGTCGTTCAGGCCAATCGTTGTGTTAAAAGGAAAACTGGGAACAGGGAAGCAGGGTGCGATGCCACGGAAAGTGATGGTGACGATGCAGTTCTTTTTTTCCATCGCCCTTTTACTCAGTACAGTAATAATTTACAGTCAGATTAATTATATAAAGAACCGGGAAACAGGATACGACAAAAATAATCTTCTGGTGATACCGGCCACCGGCGACATTCAGGAGAAATACGAAATCATCAAAAACGAATTGTTACAAAAATCACTGGCGACGTCGGTGAGTGCTTCTTCCAGTCCTACGACGGCGATCCAGGCATGGAGCTTGCCGCGGTGGCAGGGCCAAAGAGAAGATCAGAACGATTTCTACGCGATCATCAGTCTCGCTTATGATTACACCGAGACGATTGATGTTGAGGTACTCCGTGGAAGAACTTTCAATGAAGCGTTCAACGACAGCGTTTCTATGATATTAAATCAGGCTGCGGTCAACCATATGGAACTAAAGGATCCCATCGGGGCGTCAGTTCATTTGAATGGTCACGATTATACTGTCGTGGGTGTTATGGACGATATCATCATGGGTTCGCCATATCATCCGGCGGCTCCGACTATTTTTCTGTACAAACCGGAGAGAGCAGATAACATTCTGGTCCGGCCCCGACAAGATGCGTCGCTAAGCCAGACAATGAAGGGTATTGAAGACGTGTTCAAGGACCACAATCCCGCGTTCCCATTTTCTTTTGATTTTGTGGATGAAAGTTTCAGGGACAAATTTGCTGTTGAGGAGCTTACCGGAAAGCTTGCTAAGTTATTTGCAATCCTTGCCATCGTTATTTCATGTCTTGGACTTTTTGGTTTGTCAGCTTTCGCTGCGGAGCAACGCACCAAGGAGGTTGGTATCCGCAAGGTATTGGGTGCAACGTTGACCGGTATTGTTTCACTGTTTTCAAAGGACTTCAGCAGACTGGTAGTGATTGCATTTTTGCTTGCGGCACCGCTTACATGGTGGATCATGAATCAATGGCTGGAACAGTATACCTATAGAGTGACGATCCAATGGTGGATGTTCGCTACAACGGGCGGGCTTGCTCTTTTATTGACATGGGTGATTGTCGGCCTGCAAGCTGCTAAGGCGGCGACGGTTAATCCTACAAAAAGTTTAAGGAACGAATAACTTTCCGGAACACGAGCCGTGTGAGTGTTGATTTCAGCGGCTTCGTGCGAAGGTTAAGCGTAGGAGGGCTGCTTCTTTTTAACGCAAATCAAATTCCTACAAAGATTTAATTAATTGCTGAAGCTTCAACTTAACCGTACACCTCCTTAAGCCTCTTACTAAAGTTGCATTTTTTTGTCACAAATCAGAAACCCGAAACTTGAAGGCAAAACGCTTTACGTTTCCGAGTAGAAACGTTTTTAAGACATGCTTTAAGCTTGTAGCTTACATCCAAAGCAACACGTTGTGGCCGGAAACTAGAAACTTCAAACTAGAAACTTGAGGTTGGATGCTTTACGCATCTTCGTCATGCCGTCTACTCACTGCGCAATGAATCTACTGGGTTCATCAGCGCTGCCAAAATGGATTTATATCCTACAGCAATTACAGCTACTGTAAACGTGATCAAGATCGCCAAAATAAAAATGCTTGGCCCTATCTGAATCCGGTACGCGAAGGTCTCTAACCAGTTGTCCATGACCCACCAGGCAAAAGGTGCCGCTATGACAAAACCAATAAACAATAGGCGAATAAATTCTTTGCCAAACAGCCATGTAACATTTCTCACGCTCGCGCCTAATACTTTTCGCACACCCACTTCTTTAGTTTTCTGAACCACCATAAACGATACGAGTCCATATAAGCCAAGAGAGCAGATGAGAATTGCAATGCCGGCGAAAACCTGGATAAGCTGAAGAATTATATTGTCGAACGCGTAAAATCGAGCAATCTGTTCATCCAAAAAATTAAACTCATAAACATGATCAGGGAATGTTTGCTTCCAAGCAATTTCTATCACCCCAAGGGTAGACGACAGGTTTAACGGATTTATCTTTATAGCGCAATTGAAATACCACTGGTTTGCCGTTGTTATACAAAGTGGATGAATGGTCTCATGGAAAGATTTGTTATGAAAATCCTTGACCACGCCAACAATAATGCCGTCGCTATTGTTGAGGCCAATAACCATTCTTTTGCCGATCACATTGTCAGCAGTCAATCCAAGCTTTGCTACCGCTGTCTCATTGAGGAGAAATTCACGGACAGTATCAGAGGGAAGTAAATTACGACCCGCAATTAGTTGCAAGCCGAACGTGCAAACATACTGATCATCACCTGCCTTAACAGAAATATCGAAATCTTCATATTCGGTTCGTGAATCGAAACGCAGGTCGACAGTTGCAAAATCCTCGGAT
>DASQTN010000285.1:0-3031 GCA_035641895.1 Chryseolinea sp.
TTTGGGATATTTGGGACGCAACCGAACGACCCTCCCCTGCGGTGCATAAAATCCAGGCGTTGTGATGGTGTTTCCTGATATCATGTCGAAACCGATTTGACCTCTCAGCCTTTGCGATCCACGGACTACATATGGCGAGAAAGGCATGCTGGTATTTCGCTTTATGTCAGCCGCGGTGCGTTTTTCCAAAGCATCCATCTCGAGCTTATAGAAGTGCATTAAATTGTCCAGGCCGATAGCATAATCGGAGACGACATGAGAATTGAGTGGGACATCCTCCTGCAGTGAACCCGATGTACCGATTCGAATAATGCTTAATTTTTTCTTCCTTGGTTTGGGTCTGCGTGTTCTTAGATCAATATTGACTAAAGCGTCGAGTTCCGTAAAGAAAATTTCGATATTGTCTGTACCCATACCGGTACTGATCACTGAAAGTTTTTTTCCTTTAAGTCTTCCAACATGGGTTGTAAATTCGCGTTTGTGTATTTCGTAATCAATTTGATCGAAATACTTGCTTACTGCTGCAACGCGGTCAGGGTCACCAACTGTAATAACGGTATCGCTAATGTGCTTTGGTAAGAGATTAAGGTGATAGACACTTCCATCGCGATTTAATATTAAATCTGTTTCAGAGATTTTGGGAATCATAATTCAAATTTTTACCGCGGAGGCGGGAAGAACGCCAAGGGTCGCAAAGCGAATTAAGTGTTGACTTTCTGCGCCGGATTTCCAAAGACGGTTTCACCCGCCTTTACAGGCGCAACGACAACTGAGCCCGCACCAACCCGTGCTCCTTTTCCAATGGTAATGCCTCCAACAACGGTTACGCCAGATCCGATAAACACTTCGTTTTCTATCTCACTTCCCGAATTTATGATACTGCCCGCACCAACTTGCACAAAATCTCCGACCTTGGTTTCTGTTCCGATAATAGCATTTGTTTGAATAATACAATGATTCCCTATGCTGGACCCCGGCCCAAACGTTACTCCATGATCAACAAAATTTCCATGACCCATATCAGTTGATGAAGGAATCGTAGCGGATTGAGATATTACATTGACTGGCTGAGCTTTGTACTCTTCGTTTAACAAGTTGACCACATTCTTCCGCACCTTATTTTCATCCAACGCAATGGCTGCATCACACTTTTTCCCAATGAGTTTAAGAAATGTTTCATCGTCGGTGCTTCCGAGGACGGTCACATTGTCGATTTCTGTATTGTGAAGCTTTTTGTTGTCATCGAGAAATCCGAAAACAACATTGCCACTGCTTTCGAGAATTTCCTTTGCCTGTCGGCCTAGATAATTTGCGCCTAAAATGATTACTGGATTTTCCATTTTATGAAGTTGTGGGCCAAAGTTAGACTGCCCTGCCCTACCGAACAAGGTTCCTGAAAATCTTTAAGGACATCAATTTGCTAATCAATGGATTCTCAATCATTAATACAAAGGCGAAATAAGGAAGAAACCCTACGCGATAACGTGAGAGCGTTCCGAAGTTCGGTGTTGACAACGCCAAAAAAACACACAATAGGATGGAATACATAACAATGGAAAACAAGAGCAGACGATGTGGGCTGACCATTGCTTTTTTTATTTGAGTAACAGCCCCAGCTGCCAGCGCTAGCAGTATTAAATTTTCAATAGCCAGGCACCATTGTAATGAAGAATGTACCTCAGTTACGAAGGGCCGGAATAGACCAGAGAAAAGCGCCCAAGGCGAATGTTGAAGCATACTTAACGGGGTTGCTCTCAAACCCTCATAATGAATTACATCTTCCGGATCTGAAATTTCTTGAAATTCATAGTAGTTGGACACCACAACTTCCATGAATCGCTCGTAATAAAAATTGGGATGAAGAATACTCATAAGCAGCAGTGGTATTGTAAATATTAAACACCAGAGCATGACCTTCGCAGGCAGGTTTTTTATCGTAAACTTTGTGAGGATGTATTTCATTGCAAGGGCTGTGAAAGCGACTGGTAAAAAGATGGCGAGATAATAGTATTTCAAACTCCACACGACCCATAAAGCTATAAGCGTCACTAACCATGTTATCCCGGATATTCTTTCGCGCCTCCATATTTTCAAAAAGATAAGTGAAAGAAAAAATAGAGCCGCCATAGCGACGGATTCCTTTATAAGACCAGCGCTCCAGAAAAGCACCGAAGGAAAAAAAAGAAATCCGAGAATGGCCCCAACCTTTACTCGCTCATACAAATCATTTATTTTCTTCACTAAAAACCAAGCGCTGATAAAGGTCGTACCCGAAAAATACAACGAAATCAGCCAGTAATTATCGGCCGTTAGCAGGCAAAACAGACTTGTGACTTTCGATAGAAACATGGCACGTGGTTGTTGATAAACAAGGTCGGCCCAGATGGGACTTGAATTATCTCCCATCGAAAGAAATTTAAGATACGAAGCTATATCTGTTCTGGCCAACGACGCAAGACGGGTACCATCCTGAAAATAAAGAAATGTGTCTCCTACCGAATAGTAATAGGTGTATAACAATCCGAGTGAAATACCAGACATCAATTTCAAGATAAGTGCGAGCCAAAAAATTTTTCTAAGCGAAGTTTTTTCGACGCTCCATGTTCGGTAAAAAATTAAGACAAGAAATGCGATATTAAGGGCAACAATCACAGCATTCATCGACGGCGCGGGTTAATCAACGAAATGCCTATTGTACAATCAAGGCATCTTTTCTTGACACAATAACTATTTTGCAATTCAATTAATGCCTGAGAATCAAATGCTGATTTACTTCTCACTCCGAGTTTTTTCCATTGGTTGATAATTGTATTGGTCTCGCCCGGCGCCTGCTGCAGTATAAAAACAGCGCGATCCACATACCGCTGATCATCTCTCGATTTTCCATATGCCATGAGTAAAGGTACAACGGCATTTATAATGATCATGGAAATACTGGAATCTCCAAGAAAACTTACCGGCTCGTTCGCAATTTTAAAAAACGTATAGTGACGGGTCCAATATTCAGATTGGTGGACTGAAAAGATCGAAA
>DASQTN010000286.1:0-3809 GCA_035641895.1 Chryseolinea sp.
TATTATAAGCAGGAAAGAGGCGCCGGCGTATTCGGAATCGCTACCGACTCTTGATCCGAAAAATGGCGAGCAGTCGAACCGGGGAAACCCCGAGCCCCCTAAACGTCACAGATGCTCACGCCCTGCCGGAGGGAGGCGATCACATCAGCACGTTTCGGCACAAACTCCTGCGCGACGAAGCCTTTGAAACCTGTGGCGAGAATCGCCTTCATCACCGCCGGGTAATTAATTTCCTGGGTCTCATCAATTTCGGCTCGGCCAGGCACACCTCCAGTATGATAATGGCCGATGTATTGGTGGCTGCTCTTGATCGTAGCGATCAGGTCGCCCTCCATAATCTGCATATGGTAAATGTCATAAAGCAGTTTGAATCGGTCCGATCCAACTTTATCACAAAGCGCAGCTCCCCAAGCTGTTCTGTCGCATTGGTAGTCCTTGTGATCCACCTTGCTATTCAACAATTCCATTACCATGGTGACCTTGTATTGTTCAGCAATAGGCATCAATCTCTTCAAACCAATCGAACAATTTTCAATTCCTTTTTCATCGTCCAATCCTTTCCTATTTCCCGAAAAGCATATGATCTGCTTCAACCCGGCGGCAGCGACTTTTGGAATCACTTCCGAATAACTTTTCACCAGCTCGTCATGCAGGTCAAGATTATTAAATCCATCAACGATACCTTTACCCGCACCGTTTGGCATGGCTGACGTAAGGCCGTATTTCTTAAGTATAGGCCATTCGTCCGGGCCAGTGAGTTCAATTGACGATAAGCCTATTTGGTTGGCTGCTTTGCATAGATCTTCCAATGGAACGTCATTATAACACCACCGGCAGACTGAGTGATTTACCTTTCCTTTTAACTTCTCCTCGAGCACAGATTCTGCTGCATCAATACGATGGGATAAAGCTGTACCTGTCATGGCAATTGCGGTTGTTCCGACAATTTTTTTCAGGATATTTCTTCGGGAAGAAGTGTTTTGCGACATAAGTTTGAAAGGTTTAGAATCAGACATCACAAATCGTGACTCCTTGTTTTAGCGAGGCGATTTTATCTGGGCGTTTCGGAATAAATTCCTGTGCAACATATCCTTTGAAGCCCGTTTCAACGATTGCTTTGATAATCGCCGGATAATTCAGCTCCTGAGTTTCGTCAATTTCATTACGGCCGGGGACGCCACCCGTATGATAATGCGAAATATACTTCTGGTATTTTTGAATGGTGGCAATTACATCACCTTCCATGATCTGCATGTGATAGATATCATACAATAATTTAAAGCGATCGGAACCGACTTTATCACAAAGTGCTGCACCCCATGGCGTGCGATCGCACTGATAGTCTTTGTGATTAACCTTGCTATTGAGTAATTCCATCACCATGGTGACCTTGTATTGCTCAGCGAGAGGCATTAATTTCTTTAAACCTATAGCACAATTTTCGATACCTTTTTCATCATCAAGGCCGTTTCTATTTCCTGAAAAACAGATGATCTGCGTCAATCCCGCAGCAGCCGCCTTTGGAATAACTTCTGAATAACTTTTTACCAGTTCATCGTGAAGTGCGGGATTGTTAAAACCTTCAACGATACCTTTACCCGCACCCCAGGGCATCGCAGATGTGAGACCATATTTTTTGAGCAATGGCCACTCATCCGGTCCAGTCAGCTCAATTGACTTCAACCCTATCTGGTTGGCCGCTTTGCATAAATCTTCCAACGGAATATCGTTATAACACCACCGGCAGACAGAGTGATTTACTTTCCCTTTTAACTTCTCTTCAAGCACAGCTTCCGTCGCGTTTATGCGGTGTGATATTGATGTGCCGGCAATTGTTACTGCGGCCGTACCGGCGATTTTTTTCAATGCACTTCGCCGGCTGGATGAATGGTTGCTATTCTTCATATCTTCGATCTCTTGTGGTTCTTTTAATGGGATACTAAAATCGCATTTTGTAACTTAATTAGTATCCTGTTCTGTGGAAATTATCGAAAGAACGCGAATAAATCATGATTTAAAACCGTTGCTGAACCCCAGTTGTACCTTCATTTACACAGACGGCATAGGGGTATGTTAAGGTCATTAAAACGCCAAGGAACAAATCACGGACAAAATATTCCTTTTGGTGATAAGAATTACGGTTTTGCGACAGCTTTTTTTAACGGAAATTCGAACCCAAAACGAACATTAACCACATCACTGTAAGGACTTTTCCTGTCTGGATTGAAGAGGCGCATCATCACCATAGCTGTTCCTTTTACATTTTTAATGATCCGGTATTCTTTTTTCAAGCCGGTGAATACACCCCATACCCATTCACGTTCATAAGGATCAACGGTATGGATATGCGTAATGGATGGCACAGTCGTATTCATAACTTCTATTTCAATTCGCGGCGAAAATCCTTTCCAAAGTTTAAATTCTCCGAACGCGCGAGGTCCATAGATTCGTGCATCGGGGTTAAACCTTGCGTTATCAAGGTGATAGGCAACGCGTTGATTCCAGCCTAAACCCGCTATGATACGGCCGGTAAAACGATAGCCGACATAGGGGTTGAAATCCACCATCAAGTCTTCTCCCTTCTTTTGAACCTGCATAGCGATTCCAGGTAACATTCGCTCAATAAAGGGCTTTCCTTTCATTTCGTTAGGTGGCTTTTTTGCGATTTCGTTGATCTTGCTCACACTGGAATATTTCAGTTTGTACTTTGAGACTGTTTCCATTGCTTCCTTCAATTCGTGTTCGTGTCCGGCAAAATGGTTCACTGCCGCTTGCCGTACCTCTGTTACTGCAAATTGTTTTAATGAATCAGGATTTTGCATTGAATTTCCTAACTGCTTGTATTTATCGACGACTTGCGTCTGTTCTTTTATTTCGCTTAGTCCGGAAAATTCTTCTGCCTTAGTTTCAGCGACATTCGGAAGTTCTTTCAGATCGGATAGATCTCCAGTGGTTACGCTTTTGAATTCGTTGCCATACGAGGAGACCTGTTTTGATGTTTCTTGTAATCCCCCAATATCTAAGTTTACATTTTTTAGACCTTCTACCTGACTGAGCCCAGGACTCTTAACCGATGGAAAATCCAGGCTGTTTATCGATACCGCATCCGCACCGTTGTGGAGATTTAATGAAGGAATATTCAAGTCCGTTGCGGGAATTTCAAATCCTTCAATTTTGTTTGTCAAACTGGAAATTTTCTCCGACAATTCGGGAGGTAAGTTGAGATCATCCAAATTGGCAATCGTTTTTTCTTTCAAAGATTGAAGCTTATGATTTAATTGAATGAGCGAGCTGTCACGCAAGCGGTTGATACTGTCTAGGCGACGTTTCACGTGGGCGATGGCAGGCAAGTTCCTGCTTTTACTTTGAAATGCCGTTTGCATCGATTCGACCTTATCGGTGCTTACTCCATTTGTATCAACTAGTTGGAGTGAAGTTAATTTAGTCAAATTGTCGCTCAGCCTTTGGCGAACAGAATCCATTTTAGTGAATTTGCTTCTATAGACTTGCTTTAGACTTTCTGACTTTCGATAAAAAGATGATTCGAGCGAGTCGATTTTTACCTTTGCATCGATTGATAATTCTGGATTGGGAAATTGAAATTTCAGACTATCAGATAGGATGCTTTGGCTAAAAGATAGAACTGATAGTAGGCAACACACCGGGATGAAAATACACAACTTCATAACATCTATTCCTTCAAATATTTAAACCAATAGTACTCGTCGATGTCACACCCTGAAATATTTACTTCTCCATTGGTCAGAACTACATATCTGGCCACTTCGGAAATATTTTCAAAAGAATTG
>DASQTN010000287.1:0-3862 GCA_035641895.1 Chryseolinea sp.
GAGGCTCCAGTTCGGATTTTCCTGTTCCGTAGGAGCTTCTTTTGCCACAATAGCATTTTTGAATCCTGCTTTCTCAAATGCCGGTTGCCAATCCTTTACACCTTGAATTAAGTAAGGCACCCAATTTTTGGGAGTGGCTGGGTCAATGTAATAGACAATAGGTTTTTGAGGTTCCACCAATTCGCCTCGCAGGTATTTGTCCATGTCCCCCGGCTTTGGTTCAAGGCGCCATCGTTTAATGTAACTTACAACCTTCACCCCTTGCGGATTCGCATCATAATCTGTGTATCGCTCGGTAAAGTATCCGATCCTCCTGTCAGCAAACCTTTTCCTCATGGGTTTTTTCGGCAATAACACCAACGAAGTATTGAGCTCCATAGTAAAAGTGTTATCGGTCACAGTGTTTCGATAGGTTTTAATCGTTCTTATCTCGACGTTTAGAGGGAAAGAACTGATGTCTTTAATGTAGCTGGTATTTGAAACCAATCCGCCAACACGCATTGTTTTTTTTGACGCCGAGCTGAAAAATAAAATATCGTTATCTCCGTTTACATAATCAGTAATCTCAATAACACTACCCCTACCGTTGGGACTGTATGCGCCGATACCGAATGCCGAAACCAACGGCTGAAGGTTGGACCTAACGACGGCACTGTACATTGCATCGGTGCTATCACCAGCATTTTCTTCAAATGTTATGCGTCGTAGAAATAATTTAGATCCTGGGCCTTTTTCAAAACGAATTACCGTATTTCCGATCTGATCGCCGGCATATCCTGTATATTCAGGCCTTATTCCGGCAGCACCTTGCGCGATTCGGCAGACCACGAGTATATCACGCCCTAAAAGACTATCAGGGACTTCAAAATAATAGTTGTCTTCAACTTTATGGACGGTAAACAGTCCCTTTCTGGTTATTGCATTGGAGCGAATGATGTTATTATAGTTCTTAGGCGCAGAAAGTTGCGTATTGCCCGCCGGAACGGACGAGGGGGTTTCTTTTTTAGACGTATCCTGAGGCGTTAGCGGAACGGCGGGGCGGGTTTGTGTTTGGGCGAATGATGTGAAACAGATGTTTAATAATAATATAAATATTCCTATAGCTCGCATTCGAAATCATTATGTTCGACAAATATCAGAAACACCACATTGTAAAGTAACCATTTTTTCTACAAACAGGGTTAGAGACCTTTTATCACCCTTATTGTCATTTAAATTTAATGCGGTCTTATTGCACAGGGAGGGATTTTTCTCCACAAAAATGCCGCCTTCAATTTAAACGCCACTGCGGTGCTCCTATTTTCCCGATGGCATGATTTTGCTTTGAAATTGTTGGAAACCTAATGAAACAACCATGAAACGAACAAAAGCTAGTGATGATGCCATTGAAATACTCAATGACCTCATCAAAATCAACAACGATCGGGTTAAAGGATACGAAAAAGCAATTGAAAATACCGAGACGCTGGAAGCGGAAGTGAAAACATTATATGCGCGCATGGCAGAAGAAAGTTATGACTGCATTCGGGAACTTTCCGAAGCAGTTGTGAAGGCTGGAGGGGAACCAGCAACAGAAACTACCGTTCCCGGAAAAATTTATCATGCGTGGATGGATGTGAAAGCTACTTTTACTGGTCAGGATACAAAATCCACTTTAGCTGCTTGTGAATTTGGTGAAGATGCGGCACAAAAGGCGTATGAAAAGGCCCTGGAAAAAGATTCTCCACTTCCGCAAGACGTTTATGACTTGATCGCTCGACAAAAATCGCTCCTCAAGGGATCACATGATCTTATACGGCAGTATCGGGATCAGTATGCCGAGGTTCATTAAATTAAAGTGACGCTTATGAATCAGATGCGGACGCTCTTTGTGTCGGTGATATTCGTTTCTCTCGTGTGCGGATGTAGCAGCGAAAACAAACGTGATAGCAATGTCGCGGCCAAAGAACAAAATGAAGAAAAATTTGACACGCGCGCAGATGAAAAGGAGGCAAAGTTTGTAGCTGACGCGGTCGAAAAAAAATACGATGAAATGAAGCTCGCCGAGCTCGCGAGTTCAAAATCGACCAATAAGCAGGTGCAGGACGTTGCGCAACGACTACTCAACGAACAGAGCGAATCTTTAGTTGCTTTTCAAAACCTGGCTAGAGAAAAAGGGATAACGGTTCCTGTTGAAGAAGGTAACGAATCGAAGAAACAGGTTAACGAACTTTCGCAACAACAAGATCCCGAATTCGATAAAAAATGGTGTGATGAAATTGTCAGCAAGCATGAAAAAGCTATTCGTGAGTTTGAATCGATGCGTGATAAAGCGACAGATCCAGAATTGAAGGAACTCATCGCTAATGATCTGATGAACCTCCGTGCTCAGCTTGACGAACTTAATGCGCTCGAAAAGAATATCGCAAAAAGATAAGCCGGTATGCGCCGGCTTATCTTTTTTGTTGGAGGTAATATTCGCGTAAATTAACACATACTAATTCGACCATGAATTTTTTAAAATTGCGTACGACCGGCATGAACTTTTTCCGTAGATTTCTGCTGGTTGCCTTCACTATAATTATTCTTCAAAGTTGTAACACGCCTGTAAACCAGTCGCACATAGACCAGGATTCTATACCGCTGTCGTCCATTCCTGATTCATTACCTCCGCCGTACGAAACCAAATCAGTAAAAAATTATAGTAAAGTGATCGGGTGGCCGGAAGACAAAACACCAGTCGCACCGGCTGGCTTTATTGTAACGAAATTTGCTGAAGGATTGCAAAACCCCCGTTGGCTTTATGTCACACCTAACGGCGATATTCTCGTGGCTGAAGCAAATACGGAAACCAAAGGGATAAAAAAGGTTACGGAAAAAATATCGGGTAAAGCCGAATCACAAAATACAGGGGAGAGTGCGAACAGGATTACTTTATTACGTGATGAGGACAACGATGGAAAGCCGGAGTTAAAGCAGGTTTTATTGTTTGGGCTAAACCAACCTTTTGGCATGTTAGTGCTGGGCAATTCTCTTTACGTCGCAAACACCGATGGCTTAATGCAATACCCATATCAGCCAGGACAGACACAGATTAAGTCGGACGGAAAAAAAATTTTAGAGCTTCCTGCCGGAGGATATAACAACCACTGGACACGTAATATAATTGCTAATGCCAATGCAACAAAAATATTGATTTCGGTGGGTTCGGGCAGCAATGTCGCGGAACATGGCATGGAAAACGAAGTCAGAAGGGCTAACATCCTTGAGATAAATCCTGACGGAAGTGGTGAACGAATATTTGCGAGCGGATTGCGCAACCCCGTGGGTATGGGCCTGGCGCCTGGAACGAATGAATTGTGGACGGTGGTCAATGAACGGGATGAATTGGGTGACAACCTCGTCCCCGACTACCTCACAAGCGTGAAGGACGGTGGCTTTTATGGCTGGCCCTATGCATATTATGGACCGAATGAAGACCCTAAATTAAAAGGGCAACATCCGGAATTAGTGAAACAAACCATAGTACCCGATATGTCTATGGGCGCTCATACAGCTTCCCTGGGACTAGCGTTTTACAACCAGAAGACTTTTCCGGCGAAGTATCATGGCGGCGCTTTTGTCGGCCAACACGGTTCATGGAACCGGTCGACTTTGAGCGGATACAAGGTGGTATTTATACCTTTTAAAAACGGAAAACCGTCCGGTGATCCGGAAGACTTTCTTACAGGATTTATTGCTGATGAGTCAAAAAGCGAGGTTTATGGACGCCCCGTTGGAATTGCCGTGCTACCTGACGGTGCATTACTGGTAGCAGATGATGCCAGTAATGTGATATGGAAAATAGAACCGAATTGATTATCCCAATAACGCTATAAAGGTT
>DASQTN010000288.1:0-2371 GCA_035641895.1 Chryseolinea sp.
TCAAAGCCAAACTACAAGAACAGGTCCTGCCCAAATCATTGAGTGTGACATTTGATCCAACACTTTCCACATTCAATGGTCAGGCATTGAATGGACATTATCAATTTGACGACGAAGGAATCGTAGGGCAGAAAGTAAAAGTTGTTGAAAATGGTGTCTTAAAAACTTTTCTCATGTCACGCACACCAATCGAGAACTTTTCAAACTCAAACGGACACGGACGAGCGCAGGCAGGTGCTGATGCGGTATCACGACAATCGAACCTGCTCATCGAAAACACAAAATCCGTATCGATGAGTCAAATGAGAAAAATGCTGGTTACTGAATGTAAAAAATTACGAAAGCCATATGGATATTTATTTATGGACGTGGTTGGGGGTTTCACGACAACCAACCGTTACATGCCTAATGCTTTTAACATCTTTCCAACGGAAGTTTACCGTGTGTACACGGATGGTCGCCCTGATGAACTCGTGCGTGGTGTTGATTTGATAGGAACACCGCTGGCCATGTTCGCTGCTATCCAAGCCGCGGATGACAAAAATGAAGTTTTCACAGGGTTCTGTGGAGCAGAGTCAGGAAGTATTCCCGTGACTGCCATATCGCCGTCTCTGTTTGTGCAGCGAATTGAGACACAAAAGAAACCGATGGCACAAGTTGAAAAGAATATTCTTGAGCGGCCTGCAAACAAATAGCCGACCTTAACCGACATCAGATGAAAAATTACTTTTGTTATATTTTATTTTTGCTTTTCGCACCGACCTTTTTTTCCTTGGCGCAGGAACAGTCTGGCGACGTCATACTTAAGGCGATGCAGGATGAGCTCAGTAGAAACATGAGTGAGCTGAAGTTGCCACCTTATGAGAAACCGTTTTTTATCATGTATGGTATCCAGGATCAAAAAACGTATACGATTACCTCCACATTAGGATCCATTGTAAGCTCTACTGAAAAGGCTTTTCGTTTCAAATCAAATACCCGCGTTCTGGTTGGAGATTACGCTTTCAACGACGAAAGTCTTGAAGATAATCTTACCAGCGGGCCTACTGCATTGGAGATCCGTTTACCGCTCGATGATGATTATATGGGCATAAGGCGTTCGCTTTGGTCAAGCACCGACAAGGTATACAGAGACGCGGCACGTCACTTCCAACGGCATCAACAGACTTTAAAGGAATCAGGTAAATCCTTATCTGAAATTCCTCATCGCTCCTTTGCAAAAGGGAATGCCGTAAAAGTAATCTCCAGTCACGACCCGTACGCCTTTGACAAATCCAGGTGGGAACAACAACTAAAAAATTTATCAGCCTTATTCCTTAAGCACCCATTAATTGAAAATTCAACGGTTATGCTTCAATTTACCGAGGGATATAAATACGTGGTTAACAATGAAGGAGTGGTGGCAAAAATCCCTTTTCGCGAGACTTCCTTCATGTCACTGGGACAGCTCAAAAATGCGAAGGGTGAATTTGCATGGGACCAAATTTCGCATCAGACATTTTTGCCAGACCAGCTGCCATCGGAAGATGATTTGAAAAAAGAAATTCAAAACATGATTTCCGAAATAGAAACTCAACTGAGCATTCCGAAATTTGAGGATGAGTATAGCGGCCCCGTTCTGTTTACCGGTTCCGTGGTAGCGGATGTTTTCTCTAACGTCCTTTTTAGTGGTCCGGAAAATATTTTTGCCAGCAATTCCATTCCACGATTGACGGGGTTTCAATATCAGGCAGAACCATTGATGGACGGTAAAATCGGAAAGAACATTTTTCATGAGTCGCTTACTATTAAAGTCAAGCCAAAGCTTAAATCTTACAATGGTGCAACGCTCTCATCTGCATTCGAAATCGATGATGAGGGAATTGTGCCCGCAGATGAGTTAATCGTCATTGAAAAAGGAGTCTTGAAGAATTTGCTAAACGACCGAACCATTACACATGAGACTCAATCGGCCAATGGCTTTAGTGCGGGGCCAGGAGTGCTGGAAGTGACCTCAGAGCAGAAAAATTCGGAAAAAGAATTAAAAGAAAAATTAATTACAAGAGCCAAGGCAGAAGGGCTGGACTATGCGTTAATCATTCGGAATTCCCCAGCGTTAATGGGTATGATGAATGTTTATAAAGTATCGTTGAAGGATGGGTCGGAGGAAAAAATGCGCAATGCTGTTTACGAAGGGATGAATTTCAAAACGTTGAAACGGATTTTGGGTGCATCTGGGAAATATGTTGCGCATAATCTTAACGTTCCTGATTTTCAAAATACGGGTCGTAATGGAGGAATGGGTTCTTACATTGTTCCAGAGGCAATTCTGCTCGACGAGGTTGAGATAAAATCTGTTCAACTCCCTATATTGCGGGAAGAAGAATACGTA
>DASQTN010000289.1:0-2665 GCA_035641895.1 Chryseolinea sp.
CCGCCGTTATAACCCGCAACTCGAGTCCTCGTCCCATTGTTGGTAATGCTGCGCCCAACCTAGACGACAATAAAATTCCAGCAAATCCCGCTAACATGGCGGAAATTATAAAGGCAACCATCTTCATTTTTTTTACCTGTATCCCCGACAGTTCCGCAGCCTTCTCGTTGCCACCGATATAATAATATCGTCTGAAGAAGATAGTTTTTCTACACAGAAAAGTAAAAGCACCAATCGTTATTAACATATACCAAATCGGCATTTGTATTCCCAAAAGTTTTGACTGCGCAATTGCATTAAACCAATAGGGCAGGTTTTGAATGCCGGCGCCACTTACCATCAAAGCACAACCTCTTACGATCCCCATCATCGCTAAAGTTTGAATCATAGGGTTGATATTTTGATAGGCGATGAGATAACCATTGATCCATCCGATTATCAAAGCGCCAAACACACCTATTATTATAGCCAGTGGTACCGGAAGCCCGAGAAAGTGCATCAAATATGCTGTAAGACATCCTGTGAAAGCTAACACCGACCCGACTGACAAATCAAAGACACCAGAGATTAATAGTAGCATCATGCCAACAGCAACTATTGTATCGACCGATAGATTCAGTAATATCTGTGAAAAATTTTCAAATGTTGGAAACGTACTTTGGAAAATCACGCTGGTAAGCAGGGCGGTTACCACGAGCAGGATGCCGAGCGTATAAACGCGATCTTCAAGAATTTTATGGAGCATTTTCTAAATTTTTTGCCGGTATTTTTTTAAATCGTTAAGTGGCAAGCATCATTATTTTTTCTTCCGTTCTATCGTCTCCTGAAAGTTCTCCGGCAATACTGCCTTTCTTTATTACAATGATCCGATCACATAGGCCGATCAATTCCGGCAGCTCGCTTGAAATTAACAATATGCTTTTTCCGTTCGCGACCAAAGACTTTAAGATCTCATAAATTTCATATTTAGCCCCGATATCAACACCGTGCGTTGGCTCATCTACGATTAAAACCTCCGGCTGTGTAAGGAGCCATTTGGCAAGCATTACCTTTTGCTGGTTCCCACCACTTAGTTTTGTAACACGCTGTTGAAGACTATGGGCCGATATTCTCAACATTTCCTTTGACTTTCCTGCGAGTTCTTTGGCCCTTTTATACTCGTACATTCCCGAGGGCATAATTCGTTCAAAGCCTGCCGCTACCATGTTTTCTTGAATCGTCATTTCAGGAAACAAGCCTAACGTTCTCCTGTCTTCTGGTACATAGGCTATGCCTTCTCGCACTGCGTGAGAGGGATGGCCAGGAATAAACCTCGTGTTTCTAAAAAATATTTTACCGGAGACAATTTTTCCGACTCCAAAAACTGCCTGCGCAATTTCAGTCCTACCCGCCCCAACAAGTCCGGAAAGTCCAAGAATTTCTCCGCGATGAAGACCGAACGATATATCAGTGAATCTCAACCCTGTAAGACTTTTGAGCTCCAGCACGACCTCATTTTTTTTGCTTGAATTAGTTTTTAATTCTTTAAGATCACGGCCGACCATTTTTCGGACCAATGAATCGCGGGTTAGCGCTTGCGCAGGAAATGTTCCTTGATGCTTTCCATCTTTTAAGATACTGATCCGGTCGGCCAACAAAAAAATTTCTTCTAAACGGTGGGAGATATAAATGATAACAACACCTTTATTTCGTTGATCTTGAAGAATGTTAAACAATATTTTTGTCTCGGTATGGGTGAGTGAGGCTGTTGGTTCATCTAAAATAAGAATCGACGGTTGCTTTGCCAGCGCTTTTGCAATTTCCACCATTTGTTTCTGGGCGGGTGAAAGTCTGTCCACCAATGTAGAAGGTCGTAGTGTTTCAAGTCCGAGGTGTTGAAGCAGCGCCGCTGTCTTTGCATAAAGATCGCCAAATTGGATTACACCAAGTTTGCTGATCGGATGCTGATTGGCGTAAATATTTTCCGCCACACTGAGATTGTCAAATAAACTTAGGTGCTGATGGACGATGGCAATTCCGGAATCAAAAGCTTCCTGCGGATTGTGAAAGGTGACAGGAGTGTCTTCGAAAACGATATTGCCACTGTCGGGCTGAAGGTTGCCGGACAAAATGTTCATGAGTGTACTTTTTCCTGCGCCGTTTTCGCCACAAAGACCGTGTACTTCGCCTGGAGCAAAGGATATTGTTACATCATCAAGGGCTTTGACGCCTGGGAATTGCTTGGTGATATTTTGAAGTTGTAGCAGCGGCATTTCAAAAAGTATGCATGTCGATCAGTCGGTTCGTACGCGCGGATGTGTACGATGCGTGAACCAAACGTACCGTTTCCAGATTGTCTTTCCCTGTCGTTTCAGCGGGTGCCGAGGCCGTTAGACCCCCTAAAATGTTACGATTACATTCCACGATGCTGGAGTGAACCAGCGAATATTTTGGTTCGGCCCATGGATACTCCCTCGGTGGTGCCCCAATAATCTCTGTGCCGGAATCGGTTGTCACATGAAGTTCGTAGTCTTTCATAATGTGAATAGATCCTCTTTCACCTTCGACGAGGATGAGCGTTTGTGGAAATGATTCAAATTCCAAAAGGGAAGCGTAGGACATTTCAGCGTAGCAAGTCATTCCGGTTTTCATTCGCATGAAGACATTGGCCACATCTTCCCCCTTT
>DASQTN010000290.1:0-3826 GCA_035641895.1 Chryseolinea sp.
AATCACAATTGGTAGTCAAACGTTGAAAGCTGCGCTAATTAATCCTGCGACGATTTTAAAGAATGAATAGGGGAGCTTGTGAGATTAAAAAGTTGGCAGAGGCATCATCCACTCAAAAGGCGTACAAATGATATTGGTTGCCGAAACTTTCGATAACAATTATTTACCTTAACGTGGTTGGAAAAAATTTCTTGATGAACGAGAATCGAGAGATTCAATCAGCTACCGGCAAAACATTAGCTTGTATGTAATTGTACCACGCGGCGAATTTACAACCCTTTTTTAGGCTTTCAACTTGATCCAGGGAGTATATCCGTTATTAATATTAGAGTAACGGCGACAGTTATTGAATGCTGCTAGTTCTTTATTGACTCGTTAGGGTAAGTAATTCCAATTCATCTTTTACGACATTTTTGAATCGGTAAGCGAGCATATCCTTATAGGTATAGGTGGCTGAGGATCGATAAAATGAACTAATACGGTATTGAAGGCCATCGACCGTTAAGGTTGGGTAATCTAACTTCAATTCATTTGGAAGATCAAAATCTATGTTTAAATCAGTGTTGTTGTCAGCGTGAACTCTCCAGGAAGCACTTTCATTTCCTGTTTGTTTGGCAAAGTCCACCGACTTATAATCATGGGAGCCTGTAATGGCAGACTGGAAGTTTTGAATTGTATTATTTGAAATAGAAATACTGTATACCGGCGGCGCAAACGAAGTTATTGGTGCGCCAATTCGCCAATACTCAAAGCCGGTGAATGACACAATATACGTCAGGTATTTTGAAAACCCGGGTACTGTTGCAGTGTATAACTGGCGCGGATCTGCGCTGGCTTGTTTAGAAGTTGCGACCAACTCGAATTGTGATTTGTCGTCCTCAATTCCTACTGTGTATGCATATCCAATGAATGGAAGCTGAACCACATTCTCAAAAGGTGTAAATGATAAAAAATCAACACTTCGGGATACGTTTGGCAAAACATTGGAAACCATACTGTAGACCGGAATGCCCGATCGTATACCGTAAACGTGAACGGTCTCACTAGACGTTCCTAATGTGATATCTGCCGAATAATTTGAGCCTGATATAACAGGATTAGTCACGCCATTTGTGCCAAATTTTTTTGTGGAAAATTTAACGTCAAATGTTGCATCTGATTCTGTATAATTCGTAACGGTTATGTTAGCGTTACCAGCTGGCGCCGCAGGGGTAATAGGCGTGGTTCCGAGCACGATTGTTTCATTTTCAGGAAATCCTTTGAAAGTTTCCAAAGAAAAATGATTGGGCCCATCGTAGAATGAGAAAATGGTAAAATTGAATGTTGCAAAAGGCGTTGTTGTTTTTAACTCAACTGTCGGCGTTCCGGATTGAAGCTGCACGACGTCAAGAATTTCTCCCCTTTCATTCGTAGCAAAAACCCATTTATCGGTAGAATTGTCCATGAAAGTTTCTTTCAGCTCAATTGTCATAAATACAACGGGATCTGGTTCCGGCGTGGAGTTTTCGTCGTCGCACGAAAGGAGTCCTAGAACAATCAAAACAAGAGTTGAGTAATGGATTATCCGCATTGTTTTTGTTTTGTTTTGGTCCGTTCTGAATTTACGCTAACTATCAACAAGTATAGAATACTTAATATTCTTAATCAGGTTTCAATTAATTATGTAACCGCAAAGAGAAGGAATAAATCACGCAAACTATTTATACAATACTCGTTTGAGTTTTACAGCCAAGATATGCCAACAGTATTGACATACTTCCTAACAGAGTAGTTTAATATTTTGATGCCGAGTTCTTCACAATGAAGAGCATCGCGAAAGGTTTCTGCGGATCCTTCACCCTGAATCTTCTTTCACACAGCACTTTAGATGACTGTTTCAAAAGGCAGGAAATCACTCTATCCGACCAAATTTATCTTGAATAAGTTTCTCTTATTAGCGACCATGAAATCCTTCTCAGCAAGGACGAACCAACCCGAAAAATTTAGAATCGGCGCTCGCCTTTTGTACAAATATTGTAAAAATTATAAGGTAACTTCATATAGTCTTTCGCACCTTATTACTAATGGCAATGCTATGTTGGTAATAAAATTTTTCTTCGTTTTTAAATGGCTTGAAGGTACACCACTACTTCTCCTGGTGTTTTTGTTGACAAGCCACTGCAAAGCGCAAGCTCCTCCTTTGGTTTTCAGAAACTTCACGGTCAACGACGGTCTGTCCCACAATTTTGTTCGAGGCTTTTTGCAGGATTCCAGGGGATTTATGTGGGTTGCAACGATAGACGGTCTTAACAAGTTTGATGGTTATACATTCAAAACCTATAAGGTAAAGCGCAATGACACCACAAGCGTTTCCAGCAATAATATCAGCGCGTTGGCGGAAGACCACTACGGAAATATTTGGGCTGGCACCTGGGGCGGAGGTATCTGCGTATACAACAGAAAGTCCGACAACTTCACACGCATTGGCCAGTCAGGGAGTCAGGGAAGGGCTGGGTTTCCTTCAAAATTTATTTATGTTATTCATAGGGACTCAAGAAACCGGCTTTGGATAGGTACTTCCGATCAAGGACTCATCTTAGCTGATCCCGACAATCTCACGTTTACTCAATTCGCACATGATCCGGCGACTCAATACAGCCTGAGTCACAACGGGGTTCACTCTATCGCCGAAGATGACAAAGGGAAATTATGGATCGGAACGCTTGGAGGAGGCCTTAACCATTTCGATCCTGAAACCAAGCAGTTTATTGCCTATAAGCATAACGAAGATGATGATGAGAGTCCCGCTAATGATGTCGTAATCAGTGTATTTTACGACAGTAAGAAACGGTTGTGGATTGCCACTTCGAATAACACGCTCAGTCTGATGAAAATTCAGGCAGGTAAATTCCGGCATTTTAAAAATCAACCGAACGATCCTAAAAGTATGGTCGATTACCACATTACCGGCATAGTGGAAAATGACAATAAAGTGTGGATTGGGACTGATTTCCGGTTGATGTTGTTCAATGAGGAAGGTAACAATTTTCATCAGTATCATTCCAGACCTTTTGATCGCAAAGGCCTTGTCTCTAACCAGATAAAAACAATGTATAGTGACAAGGAGGGACGACTGTGGATTGGAACTTACAACGGAGGCATTAGCATGTTCGATAAACGCTTTGTAAAGATTCTTCACTACTATACTTTTTCGAATGAAAACTCTCTCTCTTTCAATGATGTAAGCGCTTTCCTGGAAAATGATGACGGGACTATACTCATCGGAACAGATGGAGGAGGACTCAATACCTTCGATAGAAAAACCGGCAGCTTTATCCATTACAGGCATGACCCGGAGAATCCCAACAGCATCGGTGGCAATCTTATTAAAACAATAATCAAGGATAAAACCGGAAAGCTCTGGGTGGGATTGTGGGGAAACGGCCTCAATATCTTCGACAGAAAAAGGCAAATTTTCATTCCTTTTGAAATTGGCAAGGAGCGGGGCGATGGCGCCCTACACAAAGACAATGTCACCTGCCTTACCGAAGACGATGAGGGCTGGATTTGGGTTAGCACGTGGGGTAGGGGGGTATATCGCATTAGCCCCGACAAAGCCTATTCCGAAAATTTTGTATTTGATAGTAGGGACACTACCAGTCTTTCTAATTTTAACGCATGGGCGATTTATGCGGACAGTAGAAATAATATTTGGGTAGGCAATAGTAACGGCGTTTTAGATCTGTACAATCGGGAAAAAGGAGGGTTTATCCATTTCAATACGACACCGCCGGGAAAAAATGCAACAGGCATATTAGCAATTTCGGAGGATAGCAAAGGGCGTATA
>DASQTN010000291.1:0-5523 GCA_035641895.1 Chryseolinea sp.
AAGCTTCAGGTTGTTAAGAAAGTTTGTAATGGAGCTGCGGGTGTTGCCGATTTATTGGTTTATATCAATGACAAATTTCACACTTCGCACACTGTGGCATACGTTGCAATAAATCATCAACCTGCGATACTGTATTATGAAAGCGACCGCTTAATCGCTTGTCAGGTTTTGGGAATCTCCCCGGAACAAAATAAGATTTATCAAATCAACACGGTTGTCGATCCGGAAAAACTTAAAAATTTGAAAGTGGACAAAATTCAGCGGACCGCCAATGGCTTTTGAATAGCATGGTCTACCTGATGTTCTGAAATTTGAGTAAGCGAATTGCTGTAGGGTTGTAAAATCCCTTAAAAAAGATTTTCATTTTCCATAACCTCTCTCCTCAATACCCGTATACATTCCACTAATTGCAGATGTATGCATGCACACATACAGCGATTGTAAATCTTCGCTAACCTAATCTTTCAAAATTTATTTATGAAAATCCTAAAGTGGATTGGTTACATTTTGGTGACCATAGTGGTCCTTTTTGCTGCTTTTTATTTTAAAGCTCGTGTTTCAACAGAGCGCCGTCTCAGCAAAAAATATGACATTACGTTACAAGACTTCATACTGAAAACTGACTCTGCTATTGTTGAAGAAGGCCACCGTATTATGCTCACCAAGGGCTGCGCTGCGTGCCATGGAGATAATCTCGAAGGCAAGCTATGGTTAGATGATGCCTTGCTCGGACAAGTTGTGACACCCAATCTTACGAAAGGAAAAGGTGGATTACCAAATGACTACGGCACCGATGACTGGTTAAGGAGTTTGAAACATGGTTTGAGGAGAGATTTTACGCCGCTGCGAATTATGCCTTCGCATGAGATCTCCCATCTCGGTGAAGAAGATATGAATGCCCTGATTGCCTACTTATCTCAGATTGAACCCGTTGATCACGTTTTACCGGAAACAAAACTTGGCGTGCTGGCTTACATCTTAACGGATTTAGGAAAGATATTATTAATTCCCGCGGATAGCATCGATCACAACCGACCTTTAACGAAGCACGTAGACCGTGAAGTTAATGCCAAATTCGGCGAGTACCTTTCGACAAATTGTTCCGGCTGCCATCGGAAGAATATGAAGGGCGGACCACCGATTGCGCCCGGCTTCCCCGTGGTAGCCGACATAACGAGCACTGGTAATCCTGGAAAGTGGACGGAGGAGCAATTTATTAACACCCTTAAGACAGGAAGCACGCCCGAAGGAAAGCAATTAGATCCCAGTGAAATGCCATGGGTCGCCTTCAAGCACTACAGCGAGGATGAAATGAAAGCTATTTTCAGGTACCTGAGAAGCATGTAATTGGTCGCACCAGCCATGCGGTTGAAAATGGCAGTATGTATTCGAACAAGAATATTACTTTTGTCAAGCTGATCGATTTTAGTAGATCAGTTTGACAAAAATAATTACATATGATAGCAACACTTGTCCATGTTCAGGTGAAACCCGAATGCATTACACCATTTATAGAAGCTACGCGCCAAAACCACGAGAATTCTGTTCAAGAGCGCGGTAACTTTCGATTTGATATTCTGCAGGATGCTAAAGATCCAGGGAAGTTTGTATTATATGAAGTATACGAATCTGAGCAGGATGCTGCTGCTCACAAGGAAACTGCTCACTATGCTGCCTGGCGGGATGCCGTCGCACCCTGGATGGCAAAACCTCGCGAAGGTGTAAAACATTCATTACTGTTCCCGGCTGAAAACGTATAATGATGGCCAACGGATTCAACCTTGTGCCAAGTCCGGTCGTGTATTTCGGCTCCGGGAAAATTTCGTTGTTACCATCGGTGATTAAATCGTTCGGAACGAAGGTCCTTCTTGTTACCGGAGAAAAGTCATTCGCACAATCGAACTTTTACGATTTCCTCTTGGAGCAACTCCACAAACTGGACATAGCGTTTGAACCTGCTAGCGTTAACACTGAACCGACGCCGGCGATTGTAGATGAGGTTGTGAAAAATACATTGGTTTTCAACCCAACGGTTGTTGTGGCAATCGGTGGTGGAAGTGTGATGGACGCTGGCAAGGCGATAGCCGCTATGTTTCCGCTTCACGAGCCTGTTAAAAACTACCTGGAAGGCGTAGGGACAAAATTGCATTCAGGAAGTAAACTTCCTTTTATCGCTATACCGACAACCGCGGGAACAGGAAGCGAAGCCGCCAAGAATGCTGTGCTGTCTGAGTGCGGTGAAAACGGCTATAAGCGCTCCCTGCGGCACAATAACTTCGTTCCAAATGTAGCTATTGTTGATCCAGCCCTTACGTTGACCTGTCCGCCTGCTACGACTGCCGCAAGCGGGATGGATGCCTTTACGCAATTACTGGAATCGTATTTGTCGACCGCCGGGAATGCCATCACCGATGCATTGGCCTATGAAGGGCTACAACAAGTCTCAGCGAATTTATTGAAGGCATATCATTCTGGTAGCAATCTTGATTCACGTGTAGGCATGGCGTTGGCAGCTTATCTTTCCGGAGTTACATTGACTAATGCTGGACTTGGACTCGTGCACGGCTTCGCAGCTGCTATCGGTGGCTATTTTCCGATAGCGCACGGCGTGATCTGCAGCTCGCTTATGCCAGCTGTCAACCGCATAACGGTTCGAAAACTAAGATCTCAGAAGGAGGCAAGCAATGCGCTTCGGAAATATTCTGTCGTGGGAAAATTATTCGCAGGAACAGGTGACAAGTCCGATGACTACTATATAGACTTCCTTTTGGATATCATCGAAGCGTGGAGGGTAGAAATGAATATTCCGAGACTGTCGAAAGGCGGCGTCAAGCCAACTGATTTTGCTAAGATTGTGGATGTCACCGATAACAAAAATAATCCTGTAGCGCTAAACGGGGAGGAGATGGTTGAAATTTTGGAAATGGCCACTTAAAGGAAATCGCTAAAGAATTTGAATTTAAATTCAGAACCATTTTTACATATACGCGTTGTAATAGAAAATATTCTGTGTCACTCGTTGACACTTTCGAGAATGTTGTTTTATATTTGTTCAACAGAAAAAATGAAATCAGCTAATAACATATGTACTAAGCGTTGTCAATCTTGCGGTAAGCAAGTTGGTATTTGCCTGGAAACATTGTTATGATATAGGAAACTAATTGATATAGCAGTAAGCCCCGGGCAATTTGTCCGGGGCTTTTTGTTTTTTGTCAGCGTAGCCAAGTGGTTTAAGGCATCAGTCTGCAAAACTGAAACTCGTGGGTTCGAATCCCACCGTTGACTCAGATATCCAGCCGTCACGTTAACTCCGTGACAACCTGCACACGTAGTGCAGGATGGCTGGATTGCGTAATTACATAGGACGGCAAAGCGTAATGGGCGCGGCTTTTTTAGAAAATAATGAGTGATTGGGATATACCTTTTCTGAAACGCTTATGACTGAAATGCAGTAATGTATTTATCTGCACAGATGAATGGACAGGCGGGGTGCCTGGCAGGATTTTCAACACGTCGATAGCGGTGAACGACCTCTTTATTCAAAATCATTATTTCATCTTAAGTAATCCTTCGAGACCGATGTGAATTAAACCGTTTTCCATAAATATTAAGGCAGAATTCGAGTGGGATCGGGTGCCACAGGCACAACTAATATCCCTTTCCTGGCGTTCTATTTTAATGATAAACGGTGATTTTTAATACAAGCATTGCTTGTGTTGCGCCCTTTTCCAAAGCAGTTGCGATGATTGCGCAGATCGTCCCTCTGGTCATTGAACGTCAATAAAGTTTACTTAACCCGATTTTCGGACAATTTAACGTCAATTCTTACTTGGGTTAACCTTTGAGGCCGACTAAAGAGAATTATCGGACCGCGAAAGGCACGTGTAATGGAGCGATGAATCTACTCAAAGGAGTGATGCCAGGAACCCCTTGGAGATTAGGCGAATTTTTCGAGGTCGGATAGTATTCTCGCGCAGATGAATGTTCCTGTGGGTCTCTCACTTTTAACGAGACGTAAAGAAATCGTATTTCAACAATTTTTGTAGCTAAAAAGAGTTAATAATACACTTCTAACGATCTGACTAAACGCTTGTCCCGAAATGAAAAATAGGATTCGTTATTGATAAAACAGGACGTAAAACTTTGGAGATATATACTAATACTTACAACCTCTTGAGACAGTCTAATAATGTCGGTATCTTGGTATTGCATTTTGTGAGGTAGCTGAGCGTTTGAGAACATTTAATGAGTGTTAAAAATCAATTTTTTTCAGGTTTACCGAAAAATATAAATGGAATCGAAAAATCATATAGACAATTGCCAGCCTGATGTGGTTATGGCGAACTTGGATAAGTGTACTGATGGCGATGCGGAATTTAGGCGTGAGTTAGCTCAATTGTTAGCAAACAACATAACTGAGATGATCGCGAGTATCGAAAAATCAGTTCAAGTTAAGGATCCGACTATAATGATTAGATCTGTACACAAAACAAAGACTACCCTCACCATATTAAATGATGCCCAGATCAACGAAGAAATCAACATAGTTGAAACAAAACTCAAAGAGCCTTCGCCAAGGGATTTGGAAATTCACGTAGAAAAGTTGATCAACCGGTGTGCAAAAACGGTTCATATTTTGAACACACTCGCGGCGTAGTATATCCTTACGCCAGACCTTCCGTTAGAAAATCGTTAAGAGACTTACCCGTTTTCATAGTGTCGATGAGAGCTTTTTGAAACCTTTTCTCTGTCACCTCAGCGTCGGTAAAAGTCCGGAGTACCATAAAACTTTTTAATTTCAGAAGGTCACTATAAGGATGTTCCGCCTGATACCCTTTGGGCATTGTTTTAAGTCTGTCTTCGTTCCAAAGTTCTCCAAAAATTTTTTTGAATTTCTTTTCTTGCAAAATGCTAACGAGACGACCACCATTGTAATCAATTTCCTGGCGAATCTTGGCGAGATTTTCGGGACTCGGCTGATACATGCCTGCTGCAACCATGCTATTATTTCCCGGTTCAATCTGAAAATAATATCCGGGAACACCCATTCCCTTTCCGGCTGGCGAAATGCCAGCGCTCACATTCGTCTTGTAGGGAGTTTTGTCCTTGCTGAATCGCACATCACGATAAATTCGGAAAGTTAGTTTTTTAGGATTTAATCCAGCCAGAGATTCATCAAAGGCTGTCATATCGTGCAATACCTCAGTAACAAATGTTTCAAACTCGTCTTTAATTTCCAGATAGCGTGATTTGTTTTTTTCAAACCACTCGCGATTATTATTTCGGGAAAGTTTCTTCAAAAAATCCAGTGTATTATTAAAATTCATATGTCTTATCGTGTTTTAAATATTAATACTTTTCAAGTCATTCAAATGCGTGGATGATTCCAGTCCTTTTGAAGCAAAACTTTTGTTTCGGCCGCGAAATGTTTTCAGATCCCTTAGCTTTTTTTTCTGATCCGCCATTCTTCGCAGCATAGGATTTTCAAAACTCGACTAACGTGTTTCTATATTGTCAGGAATC
>DASQTN010000292.1:0-3298 GCA_035641895.1 Chryseolinea sp.
AGCCCCTTGTCGTTTAAATCGGACGGCGAAAATGTTTCATCAAACCCGCCGCAATTTGTTAAGGCACTATTCCCAAACTCTTTGTCAAACAAATCGTAGCCAACAAATTCATAACCTTCAACGTCTATGTTATTATATTCACGGTCTGGCCTTAATACGACGGTTAACAGATTAAACCTGCGTTGCTGTTTGATTCTTTTGAGAACATAATCAACTGACGTATAAAAAGATGTTTGCCAGCCTCCATCAACGTGAATAAAATTCCAATCATCTTCATCGTGGTAGTCGGGCACAACTAACGGTTCATTTATCATTTTATCAAGAGATACCACCTCAGATAAATGGAAGAACTTAGACCATTCAATGTAGCCGTCCCAGGACTTCTGACCACAAGACTTCCCGTCGCGGTTACAATACGTTTCGCCTTTGTCATAAGTCCTGTCGAATGTTGCTCGAGCTGTATACAAAAATTCCATAAGTAAGTCAGTTTATGGTCTGACATAATTCTTATAATTCAAAATTAGAATAAACGGCTGCGGTAAACACTCCCAGAATATGGCCAAAAAATCTTACAGCCTTACCTCGGATCCTTCACCATAAGGACGGAACACCCCTTGTCAAAGTCTGGAGTTTACAACATCTATGCTTTGATTGTCTTCTTACCCAAAATTCCCCCAACCCCTGGAACGCTCCAAGGGCCCGCCGCGGCAGCTGATTGGTGAATTTTGTCTTTTTCCTCTCTACTCCTTTTTAATTGGCTATTTTTTCTCAACTTATCCGACTCCAATGCGTTACCGAGCATTATGAAAAACCCATTTATCCCAAAAGAAATATCGTTTTCATTCCGGATTTTTTCATTTGTCGTTATTATTCTACTGTTGATTTTAACAGCTGATTCCAAGAGTTTTTCACAGTCGTCTGAGAAATTAGATAGCCTAAAGGCCAAGCTTAAAACACATCAGACTAAAGATACCACCTACCTAAAGGACCTGATATTCCTGGCAAGTCAACAACGAAATGAAGACATCGAACTTGCACAGGGCTACTATAAGGAAGCTTTATCCATCAGTAAAGGCCTTTCCGAAGTCAAATATGAAATAAAATCCAATACAGGATTAGGGATATGCAGCGCCATGTTGGATGAACACAGCGATGCAATTCATTATTTTGAAAATGCCTTAAAGCTTTCATTAAACAACGGCTTTAGCGAATATGCGGGAGACAGCTATAATAATTTAGGAAACGTCTACAAATTTCTGGATGACTACCCTTTGAGTTTGAAATTTTATGCCAGGTCTTTAAAGTTATACGACTCCCTGAATATTGAAGATGGTCTTGCCGCTACGTACGATAACATGGGCATACTTTATGGCCTGATGAAGGAACCTGAAAAGTCCCTCGAGCATCATCTTAAGTCCTTAGCCATTTATAAAAAAAATAATAACCTGAGGAAAATTACGAGCGTCAATTCCAACATTGCATTCGAATATATCCAGCAAAAAGATTTTCAGAAAGCCATTGATATTTATGAGGACAACCTAAGTTTTTATGTAGAAAATGGAATGAAAACCCATGCTGTGAGAGAAAGGTCAAATTTAGGCGACGGGTATTATCAGGTAAAAGATTTCAACAATGCCGAAACGACCTTATCGACAGCCTTGGCGGAAGCCGAAATCCTTCAGATGAAGGAAATCCAAATCAATACATTATATAGTCTCGCCAAATTAAAAGCTGAATTAGGCAACATATCTAAAAGTCTGGAATTTGCGAATAGAGCAAAATTGATGGCGGATTCGCTTCAAAATTTTAGACTTAAGTCCAAAGTACAGGAACTGCTTTCTTTTGTCTATCAAAGGGCTGGTGATCACGAAACGGCGCTGAACCATTATAAAGCACACAAGATATTTGAAGATAGCATATATAACGAAAGCAAATCGAAAGCTTATAAAGCGCAGCAGGTTTTATTAGAAGTAGTTGAAAAGAATAAGCAACTTGACCAGCAGTCCGTGCAGTTAGCATTGTTGGATCAACAAGTGATGTACGAAAATCGGTGGAAATGGTTCTATGTATTCGCCAGCTTACTATTTCTTATTATCGGGGTATTGTACTATCAAAAATCCAGAATCAGTAAGATTTATTCCAAAGCATTAGAAGTAAAAAATGAATTCATTACAGAACAAAAAGAGGAAATCGAAACTATCAATCTGCAACTTGAAGGTCAAGTTCAATTGCGAAAAGAAACCGATGAAACGATAAATTATTTTGCAACCTCGCTCTTCGGTAAGAATGAGCAAGACGAAATTTTATGGGATGTCGCAAAAAATTGCGTCGCCCGGCTAGGCTTCGTCGACTGTGTAATTTATTTGCTGGACGAATCAAAAGAAGTATTAATACAAAAAGCCGCCTATGGAACCAAAAACCCCCAAGATTTTGTAATTCATAACCCATTAGAGATCCCACTTGGAAAAGGAATTGTGGGTGCCGTCGCTCAATCCGGAATAGCGGAAATAGTGAATGATGCTTCACAGGACGCCAGATATATCATCGATGATGAAGCCAGGCTTTCGGAACTGGCGGTTCCCTTAATTCATCAAAATAAAGTGATCGGTGTAATCGATTCAGAACATCCCGAAAAAGATTTTTTCAAACAATATCATCTGGAGGCCTTGACTACTATCGCTTCCATTTGTTCGAGTAAAATCTCGCAGGCATGGGCGGATTCTGAAGCAAAAAAAGCAAAAGAAGCACAGGTTGAAGCTGAGCAAATCAAACAGATGGACTCATTAAAGACTCAATTTTTTGCCAATGTTTCCCATGAATTCCGAACCCCGCTTAATTTAATTCTCGCTCCCTTACGTAAGAACAGATTTCCTATTCCCGCTTGGGAAGTGGAAATGATGGGGAGAAATGCCAATCGGCTTTTGAGATTGGTAAACCAATTGTTAGACCTGGCAAAAATTGAAGTAGGCCTCGTTACGCTTGAGAACCGTACTATTAATGTGGCGAAATTTATATCTGAGATCGCCCATACGTTCGTCCATCTCGCGGATGCAAAAGAAATAACTTTCAAAGTCGATATACAGGAACGTGAGCTGGTGGCTTTTTTAGATCCCGACAAATTGGAAAAAATAATCTATAACCTCCTATCCAATGCTTTTAAGTTTACGCCCACGGGCGAATCGGTGGGTATACAGGTTTCTAAAGACTCTTTTGAAACATTTTCTATAACGGTAACCGATACAGGAATAGGTGTACCAGAGCATTTACAGGAAAAAGTTTTTAATCGCTTTTACCAGGT
>DASQTN010000293.1:0-6089 GCA_035641895.1 Chryseolinea sp.
AGGCAGTTGAAGACGAAAGCATGGAAGGCGTTTACAACGCGGTTTCTCCACATCCGGTTACGAATCGGGATTTTACATATAGTCTGGCAAAAGCTATGGGCAGGCCCATTATTTTACCCCCTATTCCTTCCATTGTTTTAAAGCTATTGTTAGGTGAAATGTCTGATTTAGTTTTGACAGGCCCTAAAGTATCGAGCCGAAAAATTAAAGCTGCTGGTTTCAAATTCGAATTTGAAAGTTTGGATAACGCATTGGCAGACTTACTCAGTAAATAGGAGCCGTTTTGATTTACGAAAATTATTTTACAGCGACTGCGATTTTTGAATCCGCGGTTCCATAATATAAGAACCATTTGTCTTTAAAATATACGAGCCCTTCGGCGAAACATACTTGATTGATTTGACCGGTTGTCTCATAGGCCTTGGAAGGTTTTAGAAAATTTCTTTCAAGGCGTTGAATTACAGTTGTTGGATCTTTCTTGTCAAACAATACCTGACCCATACAATATGCGCCTTGGGCAATGGTTGTATCTCCCTTTGTATCATGGTTCATTCCATTATAGATAAGCAAGACGCCATCAGCGGTAAGCAATGCAAAAGGACCACTCTCGACCAGGCGACTGTCAAAGTATCCATTTCGCGGTTTCAGTACGGATTTGAATTTACCGTCGTCTTCAACCGGCTCCCAATGGATTAAATCATCAGAGGTAAGCGCAAATAAATCAGTATCCCCAAAATACATCCAGTACTTGCCCTTAATTTTGGTCGCCACAAATCGTGAGTCTTCTTGTCGGGTGACGATCGCGCCCGACTTACTCCAGGTGTTCTTGTATTTCCCGGTCAGGACCGTCCCATGTTTGGTCCACTGGTGCAGGTCGGGCGACGAGGCAATCATCAGGCGTGCAACGTTTCCGTCATACGCAGTGTACGTCATAATGTAAATGCTATCCTCCGATTCAACAATACGCGGATCTTCGACACCACCTTCCCATTCAAAAATTTTTAGGCTGTCGTTGTCAGGGAAAAACACAGGTTCCTTTAATTTGGTAAAGTGAAGTCCATCGTCGCTCATGGCCAGTCCCAGGCGAGACGTTCCAGCAAACTTTCCCACATTGTCCTCCGCCCTGAAAATCAAATGTACTTTGCCGTTCCGAACGACCGCCGCTGGGTTGAAAACGTCCTTTTCATCCCATCGCACCTCACTCTTAAGTATTGGGCACCGAAAAGTATTATTCCCCGGTTCAAGGATCGGATTCGCACTGTCTACTTTAACGAAAGACAATAGCGCCCAAGCCGTGTCACTTGCCAAGCGATTTTCGACCGCGTTATTTTTTTCCGTTTTACAACTGATTATGTACAAGGTAAGAAGCGCGATTGGAAGCGTATATTTTGAGTAGTTTAATTTCGCTGTCATACTTGTATATTCGTTGCTATTTTCAAGATAAGATTAATATAGGCGGTGAACAAGTTTCACAAAAATGGAATTGAGTTTCGTTTGCCTTACTCAGTAAAATGAATAGACATGAAAGCGAGAAAAACAAATATTAAAACCGTACTGACGCAGGAGGAATTGGAGGAGGAACAAAAAATTCGTCAGGCATTTAAGGACAAAGATTGGGCGGAGATAAAAGGTGCTAACAGCTGGATGATTTTTAAAGTTATGTCCGAATTTGTGGAAGGACTGGAAAAGCTTGCCAAGATAGGTCCATGTGTGACTATTTTCGGATCTGCACGTGTCAGGCCCAGCAATCCATACTACAAAACAGCTGAAGAGATCGCCTTTCAACTTGTTCAGCATGGCTATGGCGTTATCACGGGGGGTGGTCCCGGCATTATGGAGGCGGGAAACAGGGGAGCAAATCGTGCAAAGGGTAAATCGGTGGGTCTGAATATATATTTACCTCACGAACAAAAAGGTAATATCTATATCGACCCGGATAAATTAATCACGTTTGATTATTTCTTTGTGCGCAAGGTAATGTTCATGAAATATTCTCAGGGATTTATTGTGATGCCGGGAGGGTTTGGCACTTTGGACGAATTGACCGAAGCGCTTACGCTTATACAAACAAAAAAAATTGGCCGTTTTCCAATAGTGCTGGTTGGAAAAAAATTCTGGAAAGGGTTGGTCGACTGGTGGATGAAGGTGTTGTTGGAGGAAGGCATGATAGGGCAAACTGATGATCACTTGTTCAACGTTGTGGATACACCTGAAGACGCTGTGAAAGTTATTGACGACTTTTATTCCAAATACCTGTTGGCCCCTAATTTTTAGTGACAGTCGAACTGTTCTTTTCGATGTCGAATCTATTGGGCCCATTTGGGCCGAAAACAATTCCCCTTCTGGATAGTTATGATAGGGGGATATACTTTTTTCCCATTGAGCTAATTGCATAAGATCCCTGAATCAGTGATGGCTATGAAACGTTGGACTTAGCCTAAAACTTTTGGAATCCAGAACCAAGAGAAAAAATGTCTTTGGAATATATCAATCTAGAAAACATCACTAAGCAGCTACACGACGCCGCTAGTTCAAGAAGCATATGTAGTATAAAGTTACAAAGTGAAAACGGGTATCGGATGATTCACACACACGGAATTTTCATGAGTAGGCAAAAAAAATTGACTATAGCTTGCTGGCAGAAATCGGGCTTTAGTGAAAAGGGCTCACCCGAAGGATATAAGAATCTGGCGTTGGAAAGATGTGAGACTGTGCTGGTGCTAAGTCGGAAGTTTGTGAAGCGCAGAGATTTCAATCCAAACGGTGAACAGTACGGCGAATGGCTGTTTCACATTTAACTTGAAAACCATTCTCATCCAACAACGCGACGCCTGATGTTCGCTAAAAGGACCGTGGCAATTTTATTTGATCAGAATAAAATTTCATTCGTGAATGCATGGTATCCAGGGGAACTATTTTTTCAATAGAAGTATGCTTGTGATTGATGAAAACTTCGAGATAATAATTGCCGAGCAAGTAAAGGTTTATTTTGTAACGATAATAACGAATGGCCATTACAAATGTACCCTTCTCGTACAACGTTGTGATCTTCTCCTGCAGCGACAAATTTTTAAATTCTTTCCATGCGATCATAGATTAAACATAAACTAAAAATACTTTGATCACAATGTTGACTCTCGCGAAGTTTTTGTCTAAAGAAATTAAATGATTTGTAGTACGCTAACCGGACTGCCTGCTCGTTATGTTGCATTGGTTCACGTCATTATTAAACGCTCGAACACCCTTCATACTATTTTTTTATTTCGCGCACGTAACAATTGGATTTCTGGAATGATGGGGCAATTCGGCGGAATCGTTTACGATTAACCGCACATTTAAGAATCTTTCAGGCGTCTCCCTAAGTCGGGACTGCTTGGTACCCGACAAGCAAGCCCTAAGCGGATTCGAGGCAACATTTCAAACTACCAGTAATAGACCTGCTGAATCTGTTCAAATGAAAAAAGCCCCGAGAAGGGCTTTTTGGGTGAATGATGGGGCTCGAACCCACGACCCTCAGAATCACAATCTGATGTTCTAACCAACTGAACTACATCCACCATGTAGGAGGGCAAAGGTATATAGCCACCCTGAATTAACAAAAATGATTAACGCGGAATTTTTCCTCAAGGTTCACTTTATGCAAAATCCTTAACCCTTTCGGTTGAAAAGAAGTCGATCCCCCTTTTTACTTTCATCGAAATTCCCATTTTCATAAGCCAAATGGCCGGAAACGAAAGTCCTCTTTATCTGTGACCGGAAGGTGTGATCTTGAAATGGCGACCAACCGCACTTTGCGAGAATATTCGCTGCTTCAACTTTCCACGGGTTATTTAAATCTACCAGCACCAAGTCGGCAAAGTATCCTTCACGAATAAATCCCCTGTCTTTGATTTGGAAAATTATCGCAGGATTATGACTCATTTTCTGAACAATTTTTTCTAACGTAATTTTTCCTTGAAAGTAAAATTCGAGCATGGCAACAAGGCTATGCTGAACCAACGGCCCGCCCGAAGGAGCGCTAAAATATTTGTTTTGTTTTTCTTCCCATGTGTGGGGTGCATGATCCGTTGCAATAACGTCAATACGATCATCGAGCAACGCGCGAAAAATTTCTTGCTGGTCATGCATGGTTTTAATAGCTGGATTCCATTTGATCGACGTTCCAAGTTTTTTGTAGTCGGAATCGTTAAACCATAAATGATGAATACATGCTTCCGCAGTGATTTTCTTTTTCTCCAGCGATATCGCATTTTCAAACAACGACGTTTCTTTCGCTGTCGATATGTGCAACACGTGAAAGCGCGTACCGTGTTTCTTTGCGAGGCCAATGGCAAATGACGATGATTTATAGCAGGCAGCTTCACTTCTTATAAGTGGATGGCATTCGATCGGCACATCATCTCCAAATTTTTCTTTAAACTCGGCGGAATTTTTTCGAATAGTTGATTCGTCTTCGCAGTGCGCAGCAATAAGCGATGGAAATCGAGAAAAAAAACCTTCTAGTGTTTTTGGATCATCAACCAATAGATTGCCAGTAGACGATCCCATGAAAATTTTTAACCCACAAACTTTTGTGTGGTCTGTATTCATTACTTCGTCCAAGTTATCATTAGACGCGCCAATGAAAAATGAATAATTAGCTAATGAGGATCGAGATGCAATCTGATACTTCTGTTCGAGAAGTTCCTGTGTAAAGGTGGGAGGACTCGTATTCGGCATTTCCATAAAACTGGTAACTCCACCAGCGACGGCCGCCCGCGCTTCTGAATGGATATTCCCTTTATGAGTCAAACCCGGTTCACGGAAATGTACCTGATCATCTATAGCCCCTGGAAACAGATATTGTCCTTTCGCATCAATGATGCGATCAGCGGCGCGCGACGAAAGGTCCTTTCCGATTGCCTCGATATGTTTTCCTTTAATAAGTACATCGCCAGCAAAGACCTTACCTTCATTGACTATATTTGCATTGACTATAAGCTTAGTTTCCATCAGGCAAAATTAATATCTAACGTGTCAGTCATCGCATCTTTCGAAAGTTTTAATCTCAATAAACAGCTTTTAAGCGCTGTAACTGACCTTGGCTTTTTAATCCCTACCGAAATACAACAAAAAGCTATTCCCATCATTTTGGGAGGACAGGAACTTATCGGGATTGCTCAAACGGGAACGGGTAAAACTGCTGCGTATTTGTTGCCACTTCTGATGAAGATCAAATACGCCCAGGCAACTGAACCACGTGCTCTCATACTCGCACCGACCAAGGAACTAACTATTCAAATTGCTGAACACGCGAAACAATTAGCAGCTTACACCGACTTGAGGATTCTTCCGATCTATGGCGGCATTGGGCCGAAAACTCAAATCGAAATGATAAAAAATGGAGTGGACATTTTAGTTGCCACACCTGGCCGTTTCACAGAATTATATCGACGTGGTGATTTGCCTACCAAACAAATTAAAGTGCTAATACTTGACGAGGCGGACCGCATGATGGATATGGGATTCATGCCGCAGCTAAGGAAAATTTTGGAGGTGCTTCCACTTAAACGTCAGAATCTCTTATTCTCGGCCACTTTTTCTGATCGCGTAGAAAAGCTTTCTGCAGAATTCTTAGAGTTTCCTGTGAAAATAGAAGTCACTCCGCAGGCAACCGCCGCCAAACAAGTTGAGCAAGAGTTATATTTCGTTCCCAACATCAAGACAAAAATTAATTTTTTGGAATACCTCCTTCAAAACAAGGATGAATACAACCGGGTCATGATTTTCACGCGCACCAAGGAGTCGGCCGACAACGTTTTTAACTTTATCGAACGAAAAGGTTTTGGTCCCGCTAAAGTCATTCATTCTAACAAAGGGCAGAACAGCCGGATCAATGCTGTAAATGAATTCAAGGAAGGACGGCTTCGCGTGTTGGTATCCACAGATGTAACGGCGCGTGGGATAGACGTTGTAAAAGTTTCGCACGTCATCAATTTCGATGTGCCCGCTTTCCACGAAGATTATGTTCATCGCATTGGTCGAACGGGACGAGCATTTCAGGAAGGAAAAGCTATAACTTTTGCGACAAAAGCAGAAGCCTATCACAT
>DASQTN010000294.1:0-4123 GCA_035641895.1 Chryseolinea sp.
AATGAATAGTGCGTTCACAAACGTAAGGTATGCTCATATACCTTACGGGCTGGACCTGTCTGTTTTCAAACCTCAAGATAAAAGTTTTGCACGTTCTCAGTTTAATATTCCACTGGGTAGAAAAGTGATTCTCTTTGTTAGTGAAAACGTTACAAATTATAGAAAGGGATTTGATCTCCTTACGGAGGCTATACGTGAAATTGATTTGGCATCGGAATTTTTACTAGTAAGCATCGGAAAAGGTAAAACCGGGTTCAGCCAAAACGGGCGCATCATGGCTTTAGGCAAAATTGCCGATGACCGTTTAATGAGCTTGCTTTATTCCGCAGCGGACGTTTTCGTATTGCCTTCCAGGGAAGATAATTTTCCAAATGTCATGCTGGAAGCTATGGCTTGTGGTACTCCTGTTATAGCCTTTGATAGAGGTGGAATGAAAGAGGTAATCAGGAATAACTATAACGGCATATTAGTGGAAGATGTCACAGCGAAAGGATTGAGAACTGCAATAGAGCTGTTCATTTCTGGGCATTGTATTTTTGACTCAAAAGAAATTCGTGATTTTGCTGTCCATAATTTTGACCTTATTCTCCAGGCATCGCGATATCTAAACCTTTACCAGAGGATACTTGCTTAGAAATTTATAACCTTAAACGATCTATGGATGAATTGAAGGAGTTTTTTAAAACCGGAAGAGAAGATTAATTGATATGTTTCATCCCTTCCAATGTCCTTCAATTGGTGATGAAAAAATTCTCTAAAAGGGTATTTTATCTTGGCTTATGGAAGACATATAGAAACAAACGTGCGTTTATGCAGTATATACGTGCGGGTTCCCGCCATAGAAATTGGTCGTACTACGAAAAACGGTTTGACGGCCGATAAGTTGTTTGATCCCAATCTTAATCTGAAATCCATCAGCAGCATGAATTCCTGAAATTCCTAGAGCAGCAATCTTGTTAACTACACCGTGCCCCCCGAAGTTGTCTAGCGAATGAAGGGCTGACAATTGATCGGTGCCTTCATATATAGTTTTTTAACATGCCTAAAAAATGATGTCAATATTGTAAGGATTTGAATAAAGAACGTTTGAAGGGATGGTCTTTTGAATACAGTTCGATCAATTTAGAAACTATCCTGATTGCTGTTTTGCCGTCCCATAGAGGAGGGATGGAGGATTCTTTCCACTGACCCTTATTAAGCTGGTTTAAGAACGGAATAAGTTTAAGAGGGTCTCGTCCCACGAGTTCGTTTGTACCGATTGTTACGGTCTCTGGTCGTTCGGTGGAATCTCGCAGTGTAAGGCACGGGACTTTTAAGACAGTTGCTTCTTCTGTGATACCTCCCGAATCCGTAATAATGGCTTTGGCGTTTTTCACCAGATAGATGAATTCCAAATAGCCCATGGGATCTAATGTGATTAATCTTTCGTGGGCATAATCAACGGAGGCTAATATTTTCTTCGTTCTGGGATGAACGGGGAATATCACGGGAAGATCCCCTGTGTTTTTAAGAATGACATCTAACAATGTTTGAAGATTTTCAACATTATCTACGTTCGACGGCCTATGAAGCGTGGTTAAGAAATATTTCCCTTGTCTTAAATTCATTTCTGACCAGATATCAGGCTGCTTGATTCGGTGTATCTGTTGATACAGCGTGTCAATCATAGTATTGCCTACAAAGTGAACCCGCTGCTCTTCTATTCCCGAATTAATCAAATGAGTGGTAGCACTATCGCTGGTTGTGAAAAAGTGGTCACAAATTGAATCAGTAACAATTCGATTAATTTCCTCCGGCATCGTCATATCGCCTGACCGAATGCCAGCTTCGACATGCACAACTGGAATACATAATTTTTTGGAAACTATCGTGCAGGCCATGGTAGAGGTTACATCGCCAACGACTAAGACGACATCCGAAGGATTTTCAGAAAGGTCTTTTTCGAATTTCACCATAATGGCGCCAGTCTGCTCAGCTTGAGTCCCACCGCCCGCCATTAAATTTACATCAGGATCAGGAATGCCGAGTTCTTCAAAAAAATCACCACTCATTTTCTTGTCGTAGTGCTGGCCAGTGTGGACGAGACGATAGGATATGTCAGCTTTACCGACTTGTGCCTCTTTGATTGCCTGAATAATTGGTGCTATTTTGATGAAGTTAGGACGTGCTCCTGCGACGATGGTCACTTTCATAGGCTCAATACTTCCTGTTGCTGATGATCATATTCGCGTATTAAGGAGGCTGTTTCCTTAATATTCGCTTTGGATGAGGCTCCAAAAAGGATCGATTCAATATTTGGCAGATTGCATACATATTCCATCGCTTCTTTGGGGGGGATCGCACCGCCTGCAAGCACCATCATTGCTATCGCCCGTACACGCTTTGTCTTCAGCACTTCTTCATAAATTTCCCTTCCTCCCGACATTCTGAAGCCAATTTTATTAATAGATGTACAAATGATAGGATTATCAATTCCTACCGAATTAAGTACCGAAAGCAACTTCGGCATGTTCATCGTAATGAAACCTGCTTCTGCATTGTATTTCTTTTCAACGTAAGCACTGAATGCTCGTAGCACTTCATACATTCCAAGGCCCAGGAGAAGATCCGTTATTACATTTTGCAAAAAGATAACCGGTGTCTGAATTCCCTTAAACATTTTCATTTCGGCATCTATAAGCAACTCCATTATAGACATATAATCCTTAGAAAAATAAGCAACGCCCCCCTTTAACAAGGATCCAAAATAATTTCCCGGCACATATTCCTTCAATGTGCCAACGATTCCCAGCTCCGTAACAGCATTTGCATACTTATGAGCATACGGCATGCATGGGAAGATTTGAAACTGACTATATTTTTCGGGGTTTTTTCTTATCTGATCACAGATACTTGAAATTCGGTCATGAGTCGTGCACATGAAAGTATTAATCCCCGCATCCATCGCATGATCGAGGGTCTTGAGAATTGCGGAATCATTTTTGAATTTGATGGATTGCTCTCTTGATTTTTCATCCGAGATATGGTTTACGGCAAAAAATTGGTTGTCACCAAATAGAATTCTTTCCATCGCATTTAAATGATTTAATTGTGGGCGCTATTTTTTATTAGGGAAATCACCTTGTCGGTATGCCAGGCACTTTGAAACGTATTTATTGAATTTGGAACTTTACCTTGAATGGCTTTGATAAAATAGTCTATTTGTGAGGAATATTCTTCACCTCTCAAGTAGAAATCAACGTTTGATGTGAAATCGGTCAAGTATTTTATGTTCCATCCCCTATTATATCCGGGGGGGCAGTCATTATTCTTAAAATAAACTTTTAACTGACTGGCGTCGCAAATGACCTTTCCTTTACTACAAATGATTGTAAGTGAGGTCGACATCTTACGATAAGTTTCATCGCTCCAATTCACTGAGAGTACACCTGAAAGTTTCGGATTGACTTCCAGCAGCGCGAAAACAGAATCTTCTACACTTTTTGAATAGAACGATTTAAGCAAGCTGCCTTTGACCTTTGTGACGGGTCCGATGATATCATTGATCAGGTCGATAACGTGTGAGGCGTAATCCATAAGGCATCCACCCCCTTCCTTTGGATCGGAACGCCAGTTGTCTTGCTTAGGCTTCACTACCACCGGTCCATAGGCCTCGCCCACAAAATGGAAGATCTCACCGAGTACTCCACTATCGAGAAGGCGCTTAACCTCGCGAAATGTTCCCAGGAACTTATTATGATAGCCAACTTGGTTCACGAGTTTTTTTCGATGCGCTAGTTCAACCAGGCCCTTGCCTTCTTCCGTAGTAAGGCATAAGGGCTTTTCCGAAAACACATGCTTTCCACGATTTAGTACATTCTTAACCATCGGGGCGTGGAATTTGGTAGGTACCGCTACGACAACAGCATCCGGGTTTGCTTTGTCCAACATTTCTTCTTGTTCCGCATAACAAGGAAATGACGAGTACTTCTTAAACACATCAAGTACCATTTTCGAAGTATCGGTTACGCCGACCACCTCTACGTCTGGATGTGCTCCTAAAATTGACAAATGGGAAATACCCATCTTGCCTGCTCCAATCAGTGCAACTTTTGTCATTCTATCATTTATGGATGGGGGAAAA
>DASQTN010000295.1:0-4703 GCA_035641895.1 Chryseolinea sp.
CTTAGCACAACGAAAATGAGTAGCTGATCCGTTGATCGCGAATAGCACGGCACTGTTATTTCGTGTGAAACATCTAACAATTCGCCGGTAGCTGGATCATCCTCCGTACTTACGCGTAATGACTGTTCCGTTAATGCTCCGAACTTTGTGAGCGTATTTTTATACACTCTCACCGAAATAGCGGCGCCTGTGCCCACCAATGACGGAGAGTTCATCTTTACTTTAAATTTTACTTCCGCGCATTCGGGAATGTTAGGACTCCTAAAAGCTTTAAACCAATAAGCGTTAACCGGCGTGCTGATACCCGGAATTGAAGACAACGTCAAATATTCGTCTGGCTCGCTCATTGTGCTTCGAGTTCCAACAAATTTGCCATTGTCGGTGTAGAGAATCCAATCTTCGTCATCCTTGGATATTTGATAGAATGCTGACTCTTTACTCCAATCTTTTTCATTCTGAATACATTTGGTGTTTGCCACGAGCGGATCAATTAACTCACGGATATAATAATCTCGTTTGTCTCCCGGCCCTGCATAAACATCTAATGCCCCACTTGTCATAAGGGACGCAGCCGTGCCATCACATAACAGTGCATCATCATGGCCCCTGTTGAAGAAGGCATGGCCTAACTCGTGAAAAACGAAATTTTCTCTTAGAATGTCGCTGAGTGTTAACCAGTGGCAATGTTCGGCTTTTGAAATTTCAATTCTTCTTAGACCGGAGCCATTAAAGTTGGGAAATCCAAAGCCGCAGTACGTTACATTATTCACGTTTATGTTATCCACGTAAACGATCTGAACGTTTGAAAGATCGAAATCATAGCCTCGGGCCTTTGCTTCTTGTTCAAAGCGATCCAGGTATATTCGGAGGTCAGGATATTCAGGTGATTCCGACTTTTCGTCACACCCGAGCACGAACAAACTTAGAACCATCAATGCACGGCTAAACAATTTCATCCCAATATTAGCTTGAGTTGTCCTTAGTAACCATCCATTTCCCACAACAATAATTGCCACTCTGTTGCTAAGTCCATCTAATATAATAATTAACGGGTACTTTTTCAAGGCGCTAAACTCATACCAACTGGTTGACCAACGCTATCAGTATCAGCGTACAGTTTATCCAAGTGAATGTGCTTAGTTGAGTTAGTCTCCTTTAATGACGTGATGATCTGATTTGGTTCGATGTAACGATGTCGCTTCCCCATCGCTGCTATTATTTCCGCCCGTATTCTTCTCGTCCTTTTTTGACTTACGAACAGAAGCGAGCATTGAAATAGCTAAAATTACTGCGATGACTCCGAGCGATATCTCGACTGGAATTTTGAACACATCGGCGATAGCCATCTTTGTCCCGACGAACACCAGAATGACAGCAAGTCCATACTTGAGGTATTTGAAATATTTTTCGATTCCTGCCAGTGCAAAGTATAACGACCTGAGCCCAAGAATTGCAAATGCATTCGAAGTGTAAACGATGAATGGGTCATCCGATATCGCAAGAATCGCAGGGATCGAGTCAACAGCAAAAATTAAGTCCGTCGCTTCAACTATTATCAGACAAAGAAATAATGGCGTTGCCCAAACAGCACCATTGACCCTGGTAAAAAATTTCGCGCCATCATAATCAATTGTCACAGGAATAATTTTCCGAACCATTCTCACAAAAATGTTTTTTTCCGGATTGATCTTTGTCTCCGTCGAAAACAGCATGCGAATGCCTGTGATAATTAAAAATCCGCCAAAGATATAAATCAGCCAGTGGAAGCGGTGGATGAGTTCAATTCCTGCAAAAATGAAAATCACCCTCATGACCAACGCGCCTAAGATCCCTAAAAAAAGAACCTTATGCTGGTATGCGGCAGGTACGTGGAAGTACGAGAAAATGAGAATGATCACGAAAATATTATCAACGCTGAGAGATTTCTCAATAAGGTATCCGGTCAGGAACTGCACGGCGAGTTCCTCGCCAAATCGATAATATATAAAACCGTTGAACGTCAATGCCAACGTAATCCAAACAGCAGTCCATGTTAGTGCTTCCTTGACTGAGACTTCATGGTTCTTCCGGTGAAACACACCAAGGTCCAGGGCGAGCATGATCAGGACAAACACATTAAATCCGACCCACAAAATGGCGCTGTCACTCATAGTTATCGTTTATTTCAAAACGCAATATTACTAACTTCGTTCTCTCCACCATTGAGATATCGCAATATAACTTTGACCAATCACCTGGTACCAGATTGAAACAACATGGCTCTATTCCAAATCTTTACTTTAGCTAGCGCTCTGCCTCAAACGTTTGCTTTCAATTTTGGACGAGACTCATTACAAGTAAAGCAGGCTTTACGCGTTTGCAGCCTGCTTAACGTCTTTTTACGGCTGTTTGCTAGCGCCGTTCACACCCGAAAAATCATAAAAAGCAGAGCCGGCGGGATTCCATTTACGCTTCTGATTCAATCTTATTGGTCTTAAACAAGGACGAGGTCAGCTCAAGCGAGCGTAGCTTTGAATCGACATCGTATATATGGGTAGTAATCATGAGTTCATCGATGCCCGTATTGTCAGTGAATTCATTCAGTTTTTTTGCAAGTGTGTTGGTGTTGCCGATAAAGGAGTAGTAAAACATTTGATGCACCGCCGCGCGTTCTTCAGGCGTCCAAAGCAGATCCATCTGGCGTATTGGAGGCGCCATCGGTTTTCTGTTATTCCGGATAAGTCCGAGCACCAACTGATAAGCCGATGTTGCCAGGTATTGCGCCTCATCATCGGTATCAGCTGCTATAACATTTACACAAGCCATCGCGTATGGTTCCGACAAATATGCAGATGGCTTAAACGTTGCCTGATAAATCTGAAGTGCCGGGAAAAGTTGCGCTGGCGCAAAATGAGAAGCAAAAGCAAATGGCAATCCAAGGTGAGCGGCCAGTTGAGCGCTGAACGTACTGGAACCTAGCATCCATACAGGTACGTTAGTCCCAACGCCAGGTATAGCTCTCACCTTACCTTGCTTATCTGCAGGACCAAGATATTGCAAAAGCTCAACAACATCGTTCGGAAATGCATCGACGTCGCTATGCAAATTTCTTCGTAACGCATAGGCTGTTGCTTGATCGGTCCCAGGAGCCCGACCCAGGCCTAAGTCAATACGCCCAGGATAAAGCGATGCAAGTGTTCCGAATTGTTCAGCAATAACAAGCGGCGCATGATTTGGCAGCATGATACCGCCAGCCCCTACCCTGATCGTGGAAGTACCTTGGGCAATAAAGCCGATTAAAACAGCAGTAGCCGCCGAAGCAACGCTTTCCATATTATGGTGTTCGGCAAACCAGTAACGCTTGTAACCGTAAAGCTCTGCTTGTTGCGCAAAATTCAGGCTTCTTCGAAAAGCATCTCCAGCCGACTGGTCTCCCTGCAGAATCGTGGCCAGATCTAAAATGGATATCGGTATGTCTTTAAGTTTTTTCTTCATATCAGTGATAAGTCCTGTACTGGGGGCGACGGCGAATTCTAAAGGTAACACCTTCAGTTGGATGGAAGTTCAGCCATTTTTAATATCCCGTTATCTTTACGTGGACGATCAAATGTTCCACATGTTAAATATTAAATTCGATGCTTATAGAAGAAAAACCGCTCAAACACTGGATCGACAATTTTTATGGGTATGGCTCATGGCACGCCAAGATCTGGTTCATCGGTTATGAGGAAAGTGGCGGTGAAGTTCCGGAGGAAGTGGCGGAAAAACTTAATTACTTTTACAAAGTTCATCCATGGACTGAAGAAACCATTCTCTGTGACATCCGTGACCTCTATCAACACGTAGCCATTCGGTGGGACCCACCTGGACGAAATGCTACAGTGGATAAGGCGAGCTTGTTCAGCAATCGTTACGAATACCGTTTTGCCAGCAATGCAATACAAAATGGCGTGTGGAAAAATCTTATTGCCTTCGTCCACGGTTACAAAAACGAAAACCTTCCTGACTTGCTTGAGTATCAGAAAAGCACTTTTGTGTCGCAGTCTGGCAATGAAGCGCTAATGCAATTATATCCATTACCTAGTCCGCACAACCATGCCTGGTATTATAGCTGGCTGGATATCCCTCAACTCGGCTTTTTAAAAAGTCGGACGCTTTATCAGGAATATTTATTTCAACGGCGAATGGAGACGATCGCAGCACAGATCAAAGCGCACAAACCTGAAGTCGTATTGATGTATGGTATGGATAACATCACAGCATTGAAAAGTTCCTTACAACAATTTTTTCCGGGTGCGAAATTCAAAATGAACAAAGCGACAAAACTTCAAATCCCCCAGCATCACCGTGCGGATCTCGGTGGCACTACAATGTTGATCACTACGCAGATTCCTGCCTTAAGACATAACCGAGTTGAAACAGGTTTCGATTGGGAGGAATTTGGAAAAAGAGTGAGGTCGGAAAACGTCTAAAAGCGATTCGGGATTCCGGTTACTCGTTAACCCGAAACCTTTTAGCTAACTTCTTCATGGTGTAAGTGGCCGTCGACCCATGTATGATAATAGAAAACAATACAACGGCAGAGACAATGGTCCAAAGTAATTTGTCTTCGGAAAAGGTGGTGTGGTGTAGTGCGTAAGCAAGATAAAAAAATGAACCGATCCCCTTAATGCCAAAAAAACTGATTGCCACTTTTTCCTTGATGTGAAGACCGGTTGCAAAAA
>DASQTN010000296.1:0-4274 GCA_035641895.1 Chryseolinea sp.
GATTAGGAAATACGAGGTACGAATTACGATTTACGAGGTGGGATCGCTAATTCTAATCCAGAATATCGGCAAACATCGTCGGCCTTCCGGGAGCGGACATGACAAATTTGTTGCGTAGATATTGAAATGACCATTTCAGAAATAAGCGGACAAGTCTCCATACTCGGATGCTCGTACCTCACCACCTGGAAAGGGCGAGAACAATTGAAGATCAAATAGTTATGCAACCAGCTGCGAGCTTTGACTATCGGACCCTCGGACCTCGTATTTCGTACTACGTACCTGCAAAGGATTTTTGTAAAAGCAGCTTGCATTTCCCGGAACAGCAAATTACCTTTGTGTCCCTTTTTGAAGGGGTACTGTATTTTAATTCACAAAAAATGGATCACAATAGCTATAAAACAAGCTACGCCAATAAGGCAACTGTGGAAAAAGGTTGGTTTGTGGTAGACGCAAATTCACAGGTTTTGGGACGTGTGGCAAGCCAGATAGCACACATTCTACGCGGAAAACATAAGGCGAGCTACAGCCCCCATGTTGATTGTGGCGATAACGTTATTGTCATAAATGCAGAAAAAGTAAGAATGACTGGTAAGAAATGGACTGATCGCGTTATTTTTACGCACTCGGGATATCCAGGAGGCCAACGCGAGCATACGCCCACTTTAATCCGTTCTAAACATCCTGAACGCCTTATTGAACACGCTGTTCGTGGAATGCTTCCAAAAAACAGATTAGGAAGCGAGCTTTATAGAAGTCTGCATGTTTATGCAGGAACAGAGCATCCTCACACCGCACAACAACCTAAAGAATTAAAATTCTGATACATGCAGATAGTTAACACCATCGGAAGACGGAAAACATCCATTGCCCGCGTATACGTAACCCCAGGCAAAGGAGAAATCATCGTAAATGACCGTGATATAAAAGATTATTTTATTTCCGAAATTCATCAGACCCTTGTGAAACAGGCATTGTCTGCGCTCAAATTGGAAGCCAGCTACGATGTAACTGTAAATGTTGAGGGTGGTGGAGTTACTGGACAAGCTGAAGCAGTTCGCTTGGGTATCGCCCGTGCATTGGTAGAAATAAGTGCTGAAAACAAACCTACTTTAAGAAAAGAAGGTTTTATGACCCGCGATTCAAGAATGGTAGAGCGGAAGAAACCAGGCCGCAGAAAGGCAAGAAGAAAATTCCAGTTTAGCAAGCGATAGAATAATACGTAATAGAATGGCTGAAAAATTAACATATCAGGAATTATTGGATGCAGGTGTTCATTTTGGTCACCTTACCCGTAAGTGGAACCCGAAGATGGCTGAGTTCATCTTCATGGAAAACAATGGAATCCATATTATAGACCTGAATAAGACGTTGTCGCAACTTGATGAAGCGATCTTTGCGTTGAAAAATATCGTTCGCTCTGGTCGGAAAATCATGTTCGTTGCCACCAAAAAGCAGGCAAAAGACATCGTTACCGATGAAGCAAAACGATTAAACATGCCCTTCGTAACTGAGCGTTGGCTTGGTGGTATGTTGACAAACTTTGCAACGATCCGAAAATCGTTGAAAAAACTTGCTCAGATCGATAAATTAATAAAAGATGAGGCTTTCAATAACCTTGCAAAACGCGAGCGTTTGATGATAACTCGTGAGAAAGCTAAGTTGGAAAAATTGTTAGGTGGTATCGCCGATCTTAACAGACTTCCAGCAGCGCTTTTTGTAATAGACGTAAAACGTGAACATATCGCCGTTACAGAAGCTCAAAAGTTGAATATTCCTGTATTTGCTTTAGTTGATACGAATTCAGATCCATCAGGAGTTGATTTTCCGATCCCTGCTAATGACGACGCATTCAAATCTATCTCTATTCTTACTAAACACGTTGGGAAAGTAATCGAAGAATCATTGATGGAGCGCAAAAAAGATAAAGAAGATGCTGCGCACAAAAAGGACGAAGATGAGAAGAGACGTGTTGACGAACCGGTAGAAGAAGCAAAGTAATATCTAAGAAATAGAAGTTTTTCATCGTCCTGCCGCTTTGCAAACAATTAAGCTGGTAGGACGGTTTATTTTGGGCCAAATCATAAAAATCTAAATCCACTATTAATATGTCAGCTATTTCAGCGCAAGATGTAAACAAACTCCGCCAGATGACTGGAGCCGGTATGATGGACTGTAAAAAAGCCCTTACTGAAGCAGACGGAGATTTTGAAAAAGCTATCGAAATCTTAAGAAAGAAAGGCCAAAAAGTTTCAGCATCCCGTTCCGACAGAGATGCAAAAGAAGGTTCTGTATTTATTAAGTTGAGTGATGACAAGAAGGAAGCTGTTCTCATTGCGCTTAACTGCGAAACAGATTTCGTGGCGAAGAATGAGGAGTTTCAGTCGCTGGGAAAATTAATTGCCGACACTGCCTACGCTAATAAACCTGCCGACAAAGAGGCGCTCTTAAACCTAAAGACGGGATCGTTAACCTTAAATGATAAGATCGTGGAGCTGGTAGGTAAGATCGGTGAAAAGATTGAGGTGAGCGAATACATACATATGAAAGGTGAAACCGTCGTGCCTTACATACATGCTGGTTCCAAATTGGGTGTGCTTGTTTCCTTAAAAGGTATCAATGGGAAAGATGTGACGGAAGCTGGAAAGGATGTAGGCATGCAAATAGCAGCTATGAATCCCGTGGCTGTTGACGAAAAGTCAGTCGATAAAACTTTGATTGAAAAAGAATTAGAAATTGCAAAAGCGCAAATTCTCGCAGAAGGTAAACCTGAAAATATGGTTGAGAAAATTGCGCAAGGTAAGCTTAACAAGTTCTTCAAGGAAAGTACCCTCTTGCATCAGGCCTTTGTAAAAGACAACTCTAAGACTGTTGCACAATACCTGGATAGTGTTTCGAAAGGATTAACGGTTGCAGAATTTAAAAGAGTAACCATCGGATAAAAAAAGTAAAAACTCCTTTAGAAAAGCCAGGCCTCGAACCTGGCTTTTCTTTTTTACGTTTTGCACAATTAAGAATTAATATTAACGGCATGTTTAAATCCATACATCCTTTTGATCAATCGCTTGTCGGAGAATTTCCCTTAATGAAAAGCTCGGACGTTCAGAGAAAGCTTGAACTCGCATCGAAAGCATTCATCGATTGGAAAAAAACTTCATTCGCGCATCGCAGTGGGTTGATGCTAAAAGTGGCCTCGATAATTCGTAGCAACAAAGAAGAATATGCGCGAATTATTACACTTGAAATGGGCAAACTTTTGTCTGAAGCACGAGCCGAAGTTGAAAAGAGCGCTACTGTCTGCGAATACTTTGCACAGCACGCCGAGGAATTTTTGAAAGATCGGACAGTATTAACCGAAGCGAAGCAAAGTTTTGTAGCCTTCCAACCAATAGGAGCAATTCTGGCCATAATGCCCTGGAATTTTCCTTTTTGGCAAGTATTCCGATTCGCAGCACCAGCCCTGATGGCAGGGAATGTAGGGCTGTTGAAACACGCACCTAACGTTACAAAGTGTTCCTTAATGATCGAAAAAATATTTTTGGAAGCTGGCTTTCCCGACGGTGTTTTTCAAAGTTTAGTAATCGAAGTTAATCTTGTTGAGGGAATCATTTCGTCTGATATCGTTCAAGGCGTCGCGCTTACTGGAAGCGAGGCTGCTGGATCTCAGGTAGGATCTATTGCCGGAAAAAACATCAAGAGGAGTGTCTTGGAGCTTGGTGGTAGCGACGCATTTATCGTGTTGCCAGATGCGGATCTGGACCGTACTGTTAAAATTGCAACACAGTCAAGAATGCAAAACGTAGGGCAGTCGTGTATCGCGGCAAAACGCTTTATTGTTCTTGAAGAAATTAAAGAGAAGTTCGTCGGCAAATTTGTGGCTAATATTCAATCCCTTGTACAAGGAAATCCTCTTGATGAAAAGAGCACGCTTGGTCCATTGGCGCGCCTTGATCTTGCAGAAAAGCTGGAGATTCAACTTAAAAAATCGGTGGAGGCTGGCGCAAACCTTTTGACAGGAGGTAAGAGGGAAGGATGCAATTTTCAAGCGACGTTGTTGGATAATGTTCAGCCCGGTATGAGCGCCTTCGATGAAGAAACTTTTGGTCCTTTAGCTGCTGTGATCACAGCTAAAACGGAAGAAGAGGCTATTGCATTGGCAAATCGAACCCGCTATGGACTTGGTGCAACTGTTTGGACTCAAGATTTAAAAAGAGGTGAGCGAATTGCCCGCGAACTGGATTCTGGATCAGTTTTAATTAATGCCTTAATGCGTT
>DASQTN010000297.1:0-4511 GCA_035641895.1 Chryseolinea sp.
AAGGGGGAGGAGTGCTCCGGATGTACACATATATAGGGGAAACCTACTACCACATGAAGCAATATGATTCAGCGATTTATTGCTACCAGCTCTTGCGAAATCACAATAAAAAATTGAAGGCGGTTACTGGAATGACAGAGGAATTCAAACAGAACAGCTGGCCAAATTCTCGCATGGCTGAAATTTATATGGTCCGTGAAGAATTTGATACAGCCCTTTTTTATCTGAATAATTCCCTGATTTATTTCGAAAGTGTCACTGATAGGAATCAAATGATGTGGACACTGCTGAGATTGATGAAAACTTACGAAGCAAAAGGAGAATACTCAGTCGCGTTGTCTAATGCCCGAAAACTTTTGCGTATGGCAAGCGAAACGGGTGCAAGGCAGTACAGCCGTGATGCTCACGGCATGCTTTACAAACTCTTTGATATTCAGCAACAAAATGATAGTGCGTATCATCATTTGCGCCTATATACTGCGTTAAAAGAATCCATCGACGCAGATCAGGCGGCGCAAAGACTTGCGTTCTTCAGATCAGAAATTGAAAGTGAAAAGGTCCGTGCAGGCCTCGACCGGTTAACGAGGGAAAAGCAACTGCAGGAATTTCAAAAATATTCTCTCATTGGTTTCATTATTTTCCTTTTAGGCATAGGGTTGGTCTTGTTCCGAAATATTTTGTTAAAGCGTAGATCTGAAAGGCATCAGCGCGAATTGGCTGAAAACGAGTTGAGAATGCAAACAGTCGAGAATGCAAGAACAAAGGCTGAGTTTCAACAACAAGCAGCGGAACTTGAAATGCAGGCGCTACGTGCCCAGATGAATCCCCACTTTATTTTCAACTCACTCAGTTCCATCAACCGGTTTATTTTACAAAACAATTCTGAGCAGGCATCGGAATACCTCATTAAATTTTCCAAACTCATAAGATTAATTTTGCAAAACGCGCAGGCATCGCTGATATCATTAGAAAGCGAGCTGGAGTCTTTAAGATTATATCTTGAACTGGAAGCCTTGCGACTTGAAAACAGGTTCGACTACAAAATTACGTTGTCACAGGACCTGGATCTCTTCGCGCTGAAAGTGCCGCCACTCATCATTCAACCTTACGCTGAAAATGCAATTTGGCACGGATTGTCGCATAAAGAAGAGAAAGGGCACCTGGAGATAAGTGTGCATGAAGAAAATGGCTATCTGTTTTTTAAGATTACAGATGACGGCATAGGCCGGAATAAATCGGCTTCCTTTAGTAACGCATACGATATTCGAAAAAAATCTTTAGGGTCACAAATCACAGCCGACCGCATTGCCATTATGAATGGCAACGGACTTGGTGTTTCTGTCAATGATCTTGTGTCCGCGGAAGGAAAGGCCCTGGGTACGGAAGTTATCGTCAAAATTTCTGTAACTTATGATTAACACTATTCTGATCGATGATGAGGCACACTGCCTCGACTCCCTGAGCATTCTTCTCAATAAGCTGTGCCCGGATGTACAAGTACTACAACGGTGCTCGTCAGCAAAACAGGGCTTGGAAGCGATCACGAAATATAAAACGGACCTGGTGTTTCTCGACGTTGAAATGCCTTCCATGAATGGCTTTGAGTTTCTTGAGCAGTTTAAAGAAATTCCGTTTTCGGTTATTTTCACTACAGCGTATGACAAATATGCGATCAAAGCCATCCGTTTCAGTGCATTGGACTATTTACTAAAACCAATTGATCCGAAAGAGTTGGTAGAAGCGGTTCGTAAAGTAGAGGCGCACAACCATCAACCGACAAGTGAACAGCTCTCCCTATTGTTAGATAAAATAAAAAATAAAGAGAACGCTTTAACGAAAATTGCTGTGCCGATAGCGGAAGGGTTCGAACTAGTGAAAGCCGATGATATTATCACCTGTGAAGCTGATAATAACTATACGTATCTGCATCTTAAAAATAAAAGGAAGATCATAGCTTGCCGTACACTAAAAGAAGTGGAGGAGCAGCTGGAATCATTTTCATCCTTTATTCGCGTGCATAACTCCTATATTGTTAATCTCAATGAAGTAACCAAATACATCAGGGGCGATGGTGGTTACCTGACGATGAGCGACGGCACTATGGTCGATGTATCACGAAGCAGAAAAACAGCGCTGCTGAAATTCTTTTGACTTTCCTGACGATTTTAATTTAGGATTTGCACACAATCCGCCGGAGTAAGCTATCCGCTCGGTCAGCTCTGTAATTTAAATACTAATCCGGCAGAATACTCAGCGGCGCAAGCGTTTGGTAACTACTACGCGTAATAGTTTTCAAGATCAACATTAAGAGTTTTAAAGGTCATGAAAAAATACGTCATAGTTACCATATGCTTGCTTATGCTAAACAATGCATGGGGCAAGCTGAGAAACGGTTATGAAAAAGATATTCACCATGTGCGCGAAAGTCTGAAGAATTACAATGAGATTCTTAACACGAATACCAACTTATCACAATCAGACCGGCGAAAAATGAGAGGCAGGATTAATGATTTAATAGCCTATCAATCTTATTACGAATTAACAGAAGAATTACTGAAGCGGTTTAAAAGCATTGCACCAAATCTCTACGACCGTGTTGACTCAATTAACGATGCTAAGGGGCGTCCCACCGATGTTTTTGTGAAGTTTATACCTCGCGACGAAGCGCTGATCATGGCGGGCGGCATCACCACTATGGCTCGATCAGATGACGACAAGGATGCATGTTTTTCCGAGTACGGTAAACACACTGTTTCGATAAAAATTTGGATTTTTAGTAAGGCGCTGTTTGCCTTATCCCATGAACTGGGTCACGTCAGTTACCAGGTGCCAAACCTTGAAACATATACTGATTACTACAAAGCGGTGTACCGGCCTTATGTAACTGAATCAAATCATATCGGACATGCAGACAACGACCGGAGTGGAAAGAATGCTTCAACTTTTGAAAGAGAATTTAAAAAGTGCTATTTCAACTATACCAGATTAAGGAATGATGATACAGCATCGAAGTCGCCACAAGTTCTTGTCGAGGAACTAAAGCGAAGAATATTATGAGATGGGCATTCCTCTTGAATTGGAAATCACCTGAAGTTCAACGAAGGCACCTGTGGCTTGAAATTTTGACCGCTACCTTCGAATTCCTGCAATTTATTGAACCGTTTTAAATAATTGGGGTTTATCTTTATATGTAAATGTTTTAGATATGATGCGAAAAATGTTTAACCAAAAAGGCAAGCAGGTTGCTGCTCTTTTTATCGTTCTCGGTCTTTTTTCCTTTGCGCCGCTTCATCATGGTTGGAGCAGTTATGATCAAACCAAGCCTACAAATGTTACGGGTAAAATTCTTGAGATGACGTACGAAAGTCCGCATAGTGTCATCAAGCTTGAGGAGAAAAAAAAGAAATGGACAGTCGTACTTGCTCCACCTTCCCGGATGGAAAGCCGCGGGCTTACGAAAGATATGCTCAAGGTTGGTGCAACGGCAACTGTAGTAGCGTACCCTCATCTTAAAGTTAAGGATGAAATGCGTGCCGAGAGAATTACGATCGGCGACAAAACAACCGAACTGCGTTAGCATGCAGTACGCCGACGTGTTTGAATGGCTGGAGCATTCCTCTCTGGCCGTTTATATTCGTCAGTCCCCTTTGCTTTTTCCTACGATAGAGATTGTTCACATCGTCGGATTCGTTGTTTTGGTAGGTAGCGCGTTTTTGTTTGACCTTCGCTTGCTGGGTGTCGCCAGAAAAATTGCCGTTGTGGATGTCGCGAACTATGTGCTGCCTTGGTCGCGGAGAAGTTTGTCTATCGTAGTGCCTACCGGTTTTTTGCTTTTTATTTCGCAAGCCAAGGCACTAAGTGCCAATGGTGTTTTTGGCTTGAAATTGATCCTCATTATTATTGCCATTGCCAACGCCGGAATTTTTCATCGTTTTACATTTAAGTCCGCTTCCAGTTGGTCTAACTCGGAGACACCGCTTGCCGCAAAAGCTGCAGCCCTCATTTCACTGTTGCTTTGGATATCAGTTATTAGCTGCGGAAGGTTGATTGCTTACTTTTGATGAGGACACGTATTGGTTCTTGACGCTGCGCTGAAAAGCGGAAAGTGGTTTGTCAATTTTTATCGCAGAGACCACAGAGGAATTTCACGCAGAGGAATACAAGAGAATGCCATTCGACGCTCCGCGTATCTCCATGCATTTCCTCGGTATTCTCTCAGCGGTAAAAAAATCCGCGTACTTTATCGCACTCCGTTATGCAGACGCCTGCACTTTTTATTGAACTTGTCATCAGAGTTTCATAATCTTGAATTAATTGAAAGAAAACAAACTCATTTATGAAAAGAAGTTCCTTCATGAAAAGTATCGGCGCAATGGCCGGTGGCGCGTTGCTAACAAACCGTTCATTCGCACAGTCTACACGTGATGAATACCCTGAATTAGCAAAGCATAAGATCGAAAAGGCCGACATTATTTCCCTCGATTATCACTGGCCAAGGTTTGTAGGTCGCA
>DASQTN010000298.1:0-8454 GCA_035641895.1 Chryseolinea sp.
AATTGGCATCGCCAAGGAGTATCAAAAGAAAATCTTTGAAAAATTCTTTCGCGTACCAACCGGCGATGTTCACAATGTCAAGGGGTATGGACTTGGTCTGAACTACGTGTTATGTGTGATACAAAAGCACGGTGGAAGCATTGCCGTCGAAAGCGAAATTGGCCGGGGAAGTTTCTTTAAAATAAGGTTGCCCAGATAGTTGATATGGCGAAAACTAAAATTCTTTATGTAGAGGATGAGCCCTTTCTTGGACGAATTGTAAAAGAAAGTCTTGAGAGCCGTCACTTCGATGTTCTGATGGTAACGGATGGAGCAAAAGCCGTCGGCACGTTCGCCAAAGAAAAACCGGACATCTGTGTATTCGATATCATGCTACCGTCTAAGGATGGTTATTCCATTGCGCGTGATATTCGTCAGTTGAATGTAACGGTTCCTATTATTTTCGTAACGGCGAAAAGCCAAACCGAAGATGTTCTAAAAGGCTTTGAATCGGGTGCCAACGATTACATTCGGAAACCATTCAGCATGGAGGAATTAATCGTTCGTGTGACTAATCTATTAAAACTTTCCTCTTATAAAAATTCCCGGGTGCCTGAAACCATCGCGTTCGGAAAGTACGTGTTTAATCCTCTACGGTTCGAATTGAAGTTTGGAGAATCAGTAAGAAAACTATCGAACCGAGAAAGTACTTTGTTACAATTGCTGATAGAAAATAGAAATGCTACGCTGCTTCGAAAGGAGATTTTATTAAAACTATGGGGTGATGATTCATTTTTCAATTCACGCAACCTGGATGTCTACATTACCAAGTTGCGTGACTATTTGAAAGAGGATAGCGGTATCGAGATCATCACGATCAAAGGCATCGGCTACCAGTTCACGGTCGGCGTCTGACCAGCCAGGTTCAAAATTCTATTTTAACACCGTAGTCCCCGAACCTTTGTCAAGTAATATCTCTTTGTGATTTGATGGATTTGCGTACGGCAAATTGTTCATGGGGCGTCCGGAAGTAATGAATGAATAGATGTCATTGCCAACTTCTTCAGGAGCGGCCCAATGGAGATTATGACCAAGGTCCGTCAGAGGATAGCCTGGACGTGGTGCAGGCAATTTCCCGTAGGTCTTGTAAATTACCTCCGTTCCGTTAGCCTTCGCAGCTGACTGAAAGGCGGCTTTCACCTGTTCCTGATCTTTTGAAGTTGTTATCACGTCCTGCGTTGACCACAAGATCATAGTCGGAATTTTCAAACCTTCCAAAGCTGCCCGGTAATCAATATCGCCTAGCGATTTGATGACACCAATCCAGGTGCCCAACGGAATTTTCAGTGTCTCTGGAAAAACAGCTTCTAAAAAATCCTCAGCGGCCGAGGTTTCCACAACCCAATTTTCTTTAAGGTATGTCTTTATCTTTTCGCCCATGTTCAGCGGCAACACAGTGTAGGCATCTGTCGGCCAGACGCCTTTATCTTTTTCTTCGATAATACACCTGTAGTCCGTTTCTATCAGTTCTGATATCAGAAAGTCATGGATAACATCAGAGTCCTTTCCATTCACAAATGTTCCTATCAGGGTGATGCTTGCAATGCGTTCCGGATAATTCAGGGCAAGCTCTTGGGTGATAATGCTTCCCATAGAGTGTCCTGCGACATGAATTTTGTCGATACAAAGTTGATCCATCAGATCGATCACGTCCTGCGCGAAAAGTTTCGGGGTAAAACATTTTTCCGGCGCACTCTTGCATAAAATGGGATCGGGCATCGAAGATTCACCATGTCCTCTCAGGTCCGGAGCAATGATCCTCACATTACCGTGTGCACGTTGCAAATCGTCTATGAGCAATTGAAACGACCTGCTGGTATCCGTGTACCCATGCAACAAAAGCAGTTGAGGCCCTGACAAGTTTCCCGTGTCAATGTATTTCATACAAATTCCGGTGCTCAATTCTAAGAACCTTTTCTTACGATTGAATTCATCAAATTTGGTTTGGGAAAAAACGAGGCTGCTGATCATAATACCAGCAAAGGTCAAGATAGTTTTCATGTTTTGAGAGTTAGAAGTTTTTGAAGTTTGACGCCCCCCTACCGCAGGACATTAATCGTTGGAAAAATAGGCGCCGGGCCAAAAGGAGCCCAGCGACCTATCGGCTCCAACCACTACTTAGTCTTTGGGGTTGTGATGTCTTTTGCGCGAAGCATATCCCATATGCGTACAGATGCCCCGTTATAAAATCCGGTCTCATGTTCGAAATCCTGCGGATTACGAAATGTTCCAAAAATTATATCGAAAAGCGGAAGATCGGAATAATTGAATCGATGAATTCCCTGCGCATGATGGTATGTATGACTTTCCGGACGCTGAATGATGTAACCAAGCCATCGCGGTGTCTTAATATTAGCGTGTTGAAATATGCTGAAAAAATTTGTCACCAGTAACATAATGGTGATCGCCTGAGGTGAAAGCCCAGCGATCAAGCTAAAGCAAATACTACTTAAGACGGTCCATCCTATCATGTCGAAGGGGCTGAAGAAAAATGCACCATAGGTGTCAAGCCGTTCGGCACTGTGGTGCATTTGATGAAATGTTTTCCACAGGAACTCACTGCGATGGAGGCAGTAGTGCCATACAAAAACGCCAAACTCATAAAGGAGTACTGCGACGAGCGCTCCCCAAATGGTTCCAAGGCCGGTCCAATTAAAAATCTGGTATTTTTCCAGGTACGGGTTGATGAACATCGGCAGGTAAGAGGAAAGAAAAAAATAGGTGGCAAAGGCGAGCAGGCCTTTCAGTCTCCAGTATTTTATCTCAGGCAATTGCCGGCCGGGGAAGAAAGCTTCCCACAACATAAGCGCGCCATAAATGGCAAGGATGATCAATGAAATTGGATCTAGTAAGATTTCTATGGGTGTTGGCATAACAATTTGTATTATGCCTTTCTAAGCGTAAGTTTTCAACTTACGATGTGAGGACCGAGGACTACGCAGAAAAGTTTGTAGCCGTTAACCAGTGAACCGGCCTCTCAGGATTGTAAGAACAAAATAATCCTGTCTTAATGGACGCCGACAAATGCCTCGCCAGCATAGGATGAACTTTTTCAATTTTTTGAATAGTATTTCGGATTCTCCAGGTCACTGCAGAGCGGGTTTTATCCAGAACGTCGTGTGTCTTGCGAACTCTTCCACGCAATCCGAGAGAGGTGGTTAGATGGTCGACTATGTTGTCGTATTCCACATGAAGGTTGGCCGTACGCTGCAGATCGTTATTATTTTCAGACCATCGAATTTCTTCTTCGAGTTCAAGGATCTTCCGCTGATACGATCTCCGCGCTTTTTCATCAAAGACAAGTTCCTGGCGGGTAACCAAACCACCACCCATTAATTCTGTACAATGGAATTGTTTCTCTGGATTGCCAATCAGCTTTAAAATGTCATGAAACCCTTTGACCTCGGGTAGCATCACAAGTTTTCCTTCGTACGAAATTTGCCATATATCATCTTCCTTCAAAAAATAATTCGTGTCGCGCGGAGTTGTCTTCAAAAAATTTCGCTCTGAAGAAGCAGACCTCGTACCACCGATAAATTCCCAGAAAGGTAGTAACCGGGATTTTCCTTTATAAGGACTTACATCGATTATCCATTGCAACGCATGGGATGCATCCAACTTTCCGGCCTTAGCGATTTTTTTCACGAATTCTTCAAGGTAGATCTTCCACCACTTATGCATGCCGTCAAAATCTTTCAATTCGTAATAGGCCGCTGCCATCATTGCCGGAGAATCCACCCAAGGAGAATTTGTATTTAATCCAAGAGCGATAGCCTTTTCAAACTGTCCCTTTTCAAAGGCGATCAGACACCCGACATGATGATAATTGCGAACCCTTAATGGATTCAATTGAAGCACTTTTTCATACAAGGTCTCTGCTTCGTCCAAAAGGCCGAGATAGACGAAACATGAGGCAATCTGGTTTAAGTTATCAGTATCATTTGGGTTGAGGCGCAAGGCACTTCGCAAGTAATGCTCTGCAATAATATATTTCCCTTCATAGAGATAAACCCTCCCTAAAACTAACGCTGCTACATAGTTTTGCTCGTTGAGTTCTATCGCTTTCTTTGCCCATGTAAAAGCTTCTTGCTGACAAATGTCCCATCGCTCCCACAGTTGACAACTCCATTCATTAAAATAAGTAAGAGACATTCCCGAATATGCTAACGAATACGTAGGATCAATTTCAATCGCTTTTTGGAATTCGATTCTCGCTATTTCATCCGCTTCGATGGTGCCTTTTTTTAGTTCCTCCATACCATAAAGCCAGTGCTCGTACGCAGTAAGCTTAACGGGAGATTTCTTTCGAATGTGAATGAGCAGATCGTGGTTAAGCTGTTGCTGAAGCGTCGAAACTATTTGTTTGAGCAAGGCCTCTTGTATGGAGAAAATGGAGTCTTTGTTTCCTTCATAATGATCCGCCCACGCAACGTTATTATTATGATTATTGACCAGTTGAGCATTGATTTTCAGGACATCATGTTGATGCCTGAAAGATCCCTTAATGGAGTAATCTGAAAGATTGCCGGGTTGGCTTGGGTCAAAGGGCATGATCCTGAATTGTTGAAACCTGGAAAGCTCTGTGACCAGATCAATGTAAAAGGATTTGCAAAAGACCGCCAACCCATTGTGATCCGTCAGATTTTCAAAGGGAAAAATTGTAAGACTTATTTCGCTGTTACGGATATCGGCCACGACTTAGGTTTGAATAGAGTGTCGAAAAAACAGATATACGTGCCTTACGCAACGTTGGTTAGTAAATTATGGAACAAATTGCGTTACAGCTTTTCATAGATAGATTGAAGTTCGCAGGTTATAGCTCAATTGTTTTGCATCCAGACGGCGGGTACCCGAATAATTAATTGTATAAATCACCGCATTAATGTTTTCTCTTTGCAAATGCAGGATCACGGCGATCACAAGGCAGGCACTCCCGATGGCTATCCGATATCTATCGGGCTCACCATGTAACGCCGTGGGCCTTGTGGTTCCTGGTGGACATTGTGACCACCATTCAGACCGTATCAGATGTGTGCTGAAAGCGGCAAATAAAGCTTAAGTGAAATAAATTCTTTTGCGTCAAGCATTATCGTTAAGTTCAAGTTCGCGGTACTGCGCTTCAAAAAGTACTGGCTTCAAAGGAAATTGAACCGTGAATCTCGTAAAGCTTCCAAACTCAGATTCAACTTCAACTTTTCCCTCCAGGGCCTGTACCGATTTTTGAACGATGTAAAGACCAAGTCCATGTCCCTTTGACTTTTCGGTGCCTTTGAAAAACATATCAAAGAGCCTGTGGTTAATATCCGTCTCAACGCCCACTCCATTATCATAAACACTTATTACAACATCATTGTCCTTAATGCCTACGCTCAACGACACAGTAGGACTTGGTGAAGCCTTAAGCACACTATAAAACAGCGCATTTTCAAGTAGGTTTGACAGGATGGTTTCAATGAGATTAGGATAAGAATAGATCACTAAATCTGCAGGACAGTCTATAGTAAGTTTTACTTTCTCATCGGTGATTGTCGTTGCGAAATTCTGTTTGACATTCTCCACCAGATCGATTAGAGTTATAGAAGAAAAATTCGTCGGCTGATTAATTTCGCTAATGATACTAAGTTTTTTTAACAGCTTGTCCATGATTCCTGTAGTCAACACGACTTTCTGGACAAGATCCTTTGACTCTCCATCCGACATGTGCAACGCAATATTACATAGCCCTATAATTGAACAAACAGGTGAACGGAGATCATGCGATGCGCGATAAAGAAAAGTATCCAATTCCTTATTAGCATCCTCCAGTGATTTCGTTCTATCTGCTACCAGACTCTCTAGATTTTCGTTGATTCGTTTGATTTCTGCGTTTACACGGACAAGTTCTTTCTTCTGTTTCTTCAGCTTATCACCAAAATAAATTAGGAGCACCACCAAGATCGCGAAGACAACGAGCACCGAAAGGGTTATGAATAATTTTTGCCTGAACGCACGCTGGTCTTCCAATCGCTGGGCTTCACTTTGTGAAAGCTTGTTCTCCAGTTCGGTAATGTCAAAATATTTTTCCTTCAGATTATTGATGATCTCGCGATAATCATTTTGATTTTTATAAAACTGATTTTCATTCTGCATTAGGATCATGTCTAACTTGCTCAAATCCGACAATAAGTTTGCCCGGGTTGGCTCATCCATTGTCGAAAACCCTGAAGCCAGCTTGTTTTGTATGATTTCTACTTTTGCTTCAAAGTCCGCCCGCTGGTTCTCGAGTGTTTTCCCTTCCTGCGCAGCCTGTGACAAGAGATTTTCAAGATCATCATCAACGAATGAAGAGTCCGAAATCTTACCGATAAACCCACCATTAGTTCTTCGGACAGAATCCTGCAGCTGCGCAACCAATTGATTAAATTTCGCATCAACTCTACGCTTTGTCTCTTCACTCATGTCTTTAATATTGAAGCTTTTGAAGATCGCGTAAAACACCGTTAACGACTGTATTGAATCCAGTTTTGATAGGTCAAAATCTTTGAAATAGGTCTTCTTAGTCACTGGTTCCTGTATTACAGGAGCTACCGTTTCCTTTTTTGCTGGTTTGACGATCAGCGTTGTCTGTCCTTCAACCTGGTTTACCTTAACCGGAATGAATTGAGAAACTAAAAACTGTTCAGGGGAAGAAATTTTTTCATCTAACGCTACGGGTACCTGAAGCTTTCCCTCCCGGTCCGTTTCAGCGGTAGTGTTCTTTCTGCCTTTGAACGTGACTGTCAGGTTGGGCTGCCGGACATTGTTTTCGTCCTGAACAATTACCTGAATCAACTGGTAACTTCTGGCCCTTATAATAATTTCAATAATTCCTTTGCTGTAATTCCACGAAGCGGTTTCCAATTTTTCGTCCTTGATCTTTATGGATTTCAACGGAAAATCCGTTTCAAGGAGTTCGACAAATGCAACGCCTTTTCCCACTGAAAAATATTCTTTACCATTAATCGAAACATCAACGTTTTTGAACGGAACTAACTGCTGATCGAAAGCCTTTACCTGAACCAATTGTTTTTTCTGCGCCCAAGCGGACATGCTCAGGAAAATAAAAAGTAAAATAAAGATTTGACTGCCGGATATCGCATCCTTAAGTCTGCTCTTGACATTTTTTTCTAAATCTTCGCTTCGATTCATTTTCACAGAGGTTTAATTCGATTTAAAGGCATCTTTCACAATCACAATTTCATGGCGCCCATTAGCCTTTCGATGCTTGGGTATTTCGAGGCTTACGATGTTTTCGTCTTTATCCTCGCTTACAACCCGGATTTTGTATTTACTGTGATAAGGAATGACGATGGAAAAGTTTCCAGAATCATCGCACACACTTTCCTGAACTGTAACGTTCCTAACATTATCGATCAATTGTATTTTTGCGTTGGGCATGATTTTTAAGTCCACGGAATCTACCCAGCTGTGCTCTTTAAATTTCATGACGCCATTGATCTCTAGTGGATAACTTTGAAGATCCATCTCAAACTCGTAGATATCATCATTATAGCCTCCCTCCTTTCGATTCGATGAGAAATATGCATGGGTGTTTAACGAATCGATAACGATGCCGAAGTCATCAAAATTTGTATTGAGTGGATAACCCACATTTTCGACATCCAAAAAAGTTGAATTGCTTAGTTCAGCCTTAAAAATGTCCAATCCACCGAGTCCAGGGTGACCGTTAGACGAAAAATAAAGTGTGTGATGATGTAAATATGGAAACACTTCGTCATAAATCGTATTGATACCCTCACCAAGGTTTTTCGGCTTAGTCCATTTACCATTTACGTTCTCTGATTTGTAAAGGTCTTTTCCTCCAATCCCACCCTTCATGTCCGAACAGAAATACAGCACCGTTCCCTCCTCGTTTATTGCAGGATTACTGATAGAATAGTCTGCGCTGTTGTAAGGAAAGGCTGCCGTACTCTGCCACTGGCCATCCTTCAGTTCAGCAAAGTAAAGGTGCATGGTTCGCTCACCTTGTCTTGACGCTTTATTCGCGGCCGATGAAAATACCATCTTAGTCTCATGGTTATAGAAAGCAAGAGGCCCCGCATGGAATTTGGAAGTAAGCTCTTTATTGAAAGCGAGCGGTCTTCCATAACTGAACGATCCATTTGTTGTATCCGTAACTACTGCTGAAAAATATGTCTTGTAAAATGGCGCGTGCATCGCAGCGTCGTTCGTTTCAATCGCTTGAACTTCTTTGCGATTCGATATAAATACAACACCATTTTTATAAGGGGCGGCACAAAGTTCACCGTACTCTGTGTTGATTTGAACCGGCCTTACAGCAAAGTGTGAGGAGTCTTCATACAAAAATTCCAAGTTGTTGAGGCGCCATATCTTCTTCATTATTAGTTGATCATCAGGCACTCTAATGAGATACGC
>DASQTN010000299.1:0-5398 GCA_035641895.1 Chryseolinea sp.
ACGTCACGTTGTTCACAAACTTCCAACGGCGCATCGACAAATACTTCAATATAGTTTTGAGCGTCGACAATTTCCTTTACCTGCTCGCGGTCGGCCTGAAAGGGTGAAATAAACGCAGACAGGACGATGACGCCTGCATCAAGTAAAAGCTTGGAAACCTCGCCGATCCGCCTGATATTTTCCACCCGACCTTCATCCGTAAAGGATAAATCTTTGTTGAGCCCTGCGCGAATATTATCACCATCCAACAGATAAGTTTTATAACCGAGGTTGTGAAGCTGTGCCTCCAGTTGTACGGCCAGCGTTGATTTTCCCGATCCTGAAAGACCTGTAAACCAAACCAATGTCGCACGCTGATTCATGCGTTCCTCACGCTGCTCCTTGCTTACCTTAGTTTTTATGGGGTAAATGTGATCCATTCTGTGTAAACTACTGAAATCCACTAAATCTCTAGATTATCGGGGGGCAAAAGTAAAGCTAAAAGCGGAAAGCTGAAAGCAAAAAGCTTTCGACCCAATAGCTTTCTGCTTTAAGCTTTTTGCTTTAAGCTCCAAAACCGGTGGATCATCCCCAAAAACTCGCCCATTTCGTCCAAGGGGATCATATTTGGACCATCGCTCAATGCCTTTTTCGGATTTGGGTGCGTTTCAATAAAAAAGCCATCGACACCCGCAGCCGCTGCTGCCCTCGCAAGAAAGGGCGCGAATTCCCGCTGACCTCCGGAAGAGCCGCCCATACCGCCAGGTTGCTGGATAGAATGGGTCACATCAAAAATAACAGGGGCATATTGACGCATAATGGGAAGGGACCGGATATCGACAACCAGGTTATGATATCCAAAACTTGCACCCCTTTCGGTTAAAAATACCTTATCGTTCCCCTCGCCTCTTATTTTATCAACTGCATATTTCATATCCTCGGGCGCCATAAATTGACCTTTCTTAACTTTTACAGCTTTGCCCGTCCTGGCAGCAGCTTTGAGTAAGTCTGTCTGGCGGCAAAGGAAGGCTGGAATTTGTAACACATCTACAACAGTTGCCACTTCCGCGCACTGATAAGATTCGTGTACATCTGTTACAATGGGGACGTTTAAATCTTTCTTGACACGAGAAAGAATCTCCAACCCGCTCTCCATCGACGGGCCGCGATAAGAGCCGGAGGAAGTCCGGTTTGCTTTATCGAAGGACGACTTAAAAACGTAATCTATTCCGAGTGCTTCGCATAAGACTTTTACTTTCGAGCCGGTCTCCATGCAGATATCGTAGCTCTCGGCAGCACAGGGGCCGGCAAACAAAACCATACGATCGCCACCAAGAATTATTTGGTCGGTGACTTGAACTTTATCTTTAAATATTTCCATGTCTGAAGTGTTGAGGTGTTGGAGTTCGAGTTGATGTTCCGAAACTCCAATCTAAAATCCTTTGTGCAAACTTTGTGCACTCAGTGTCTTTGTGGCAAAAATTAGATACCTAACAATTCACCACAGAGGCACAGGGAACACAGAGGTTACACAGAGACTATTTCTAAAAATTTATGCGTCGTCCTTTGTGCAAACTTTGTGATCTCTGTGTCTTTGTGGTAAAAATTAGACACTTAAAAATTCACCACAGAGACACAGGGAACACGAAGGTTACACAGAGGCTTTTTTACCAATTATCGTCAATCTAAAATCGTCAATCTAAAATCTTAAATGGTTTCATCCTGTTCTTTTCTCAGAAGCAAGCACTGCTTCAAACTTATCCTGCGCTGCTAGTACCAAGTCCGCTACCTCACGAAGCACACCTTCACCACCTTTTGCCAACGTAGTAAGGTCAGTCCGTTCTTTAATATATTTGAATGTATCAGCAGGACAAGCACTCAAGCCCGCTAATTCAAAAACACAAAGGTCGTTGATATCATCTCCGATAAACGCAACTTCCTTTAGCTTCAGATTGTAATGCTTCGCTAGCTTTTGGAAAGTTGCTGCCTTATCCATGATTCCCTGATGGCAAAAATCCAATTTCAATTCAGCGCATCTTTTTTGTGTCACGCCCGAGTCGCGGCCTGAAATGGCTCCGACAACAATACCGGCTTTCTTTAAATGACTGATAATGTATCCATCTTTTACACTGAAATTTTTAATTTCCTTACCAGTCTCGTCGTAAATAATTTTGCCGTCGCTTAACACGCCATCAATATCAAAAAAGATGGCTCTGATGTTCCGGGCTTTCTTAACCTGAGACTTAGAATATTGCGACAGAATGATTTTCAAACGATTTAGGTGTTAATTTCTTGGATATTCCGGGCTTAAATTAGATATTTTAGTTGGAATAGTTCGAGGTTCCAGGTTTGAAGTTCCAAGTTGAGCCGGTAGTCAAACGCGAAAGCGTCGTTGACTGTAACGTCGAACTTCGAAACTTGGAACTTGGAACGACTTGGAACCTCAAACTTCGAACCTGGAACTAACTCCGATGCGCATCGTGAAATTCATTCTATCCCTCGTCATAACGTTTTCGCTTATATATTTCCTTGACAACCGTTGGGTTATTGGCGGAAATCCCCTTCCACCGTTAGGAAAATTTCTGGATCCTTTCCATGGCTTTTGGCAGAATATTGAATCGTCAACACCGCGATCCACTACACTTGATATTCCGGGTATAAAAGCGGAGGTTACGGTGATCTTCGATAGCCTCGACATTCCCCATATTTTCGCCAGCAATGATGAAGACCTCTACTATGCTCAAGGATACGTTACTGCTTCCCATCGTCTCTGGCAAATGGAGTTTCAGACACATGCGGCCGCTGGCCGAGTATCTGAGATAACCGGAGAAGGTAAGAACGGTGTTATTCTTAATTATGATCGAGGGCAGCGAAGACTCGGTATGGTGTACGCCGCTGAAAATGCTCTTTCAGAAGTTAATCAAGACCCGTTATCAAAAATGATGGTGGAGCGCTATACCGCGGGCGTCAATGCCTTCATTACTTCCCTTGACTACAGCAAACTTCCTTTTGAATACAAATTGCTTAACTATCAACCAGAACCATGGCTGCCATTCAAATGCGCGCTGCTGCTGAAGTCGATGGCGCAGACATTAAATATGGGTGACAAAGACATGGAGATGACAAACGCGTTGAAGCTCTATGGGAAAGAAATTGTGGATATACTTTACCCGGATCGTGATACTCCCGACGATCCTGTCGTATATAAACCAGGAAACTGGAAATTCAAACCGCTGATTTCAGATACGATACCGAAAGCTCTCCCAGATGAACTGATCAGCATCACTCATAAAATGCCGGCGCCTGATCCCGGGACGGGAAGTAACAATTGGGCTGTGAGTGGCAGTAAAACTGTAACCGGTGCGCCCATATTATCTGGTGATCCACATTTGAATCTCAACCTTCCTTCGCTTTGGTATGTCGTGCAACTACACGGTCCGGGGATTAATTGTATGGGTGCCTCGTTGCCGGGTGTCCCTACCGTTATCATCGGTTTTAACGATTCCATCGCATGGAGTGAAACGAACGCGCAGCGTGACCTAGTCGATTGGTTTAAAATTACTTTTAAGGATACTAAAAAGGAAAAATATTTATTAGATGGGAAATGGATCAACAGCAGCAAAAAGGTAGAAGCATTCAATGTGCGTGACAAAAGCGTTTTTTATGATACCATAGTTTACACACAGTGGGGACCGGTGACTTACGATGAAAATTATCACGCGGAAAATAATTTGAATCAGTATGCCTTCCGTTGGATTGCCCATGATGCGTCTAATGAATTTATTACGTTTCATAAGTTAAATCGCGGAAAAAATCACGTGGACTATATGGAGGCGCTCGATCATTATGTTTCTCCGGGTCAGAATTTTGTATTTGCTTCCACTTCAGGTGATATTGCCATGCGGGTACAGGGAAAATATCCGGCGCGCAGAAAAGATGAGGGCAAATTTGTATTGGATGGAAGTAAAAGTTTTAATGGCTGGCAAGCTTTTATTCCCAATGATCAGAACGTAATGGAAAAAAATCCTGCTCGTGGGTTTGTAAGTTCGGCGAATCAATATCCGGTAGACGATACATATCCATACTACATCACTGGAACTAGCTTTGAAAATTATCGCAATCGGAGAATAAATAAAGTGCTAGGCGAACTATCTGCGATCTCAACCGACGACATGATGAACTTGCAGTTTGACAACTTTAATCTCAAGGCCTCAGAAAGTTTACCATTCTTCTTGCACCAACTCGATTCCACCAACTTAAGCGAGGAAGAAAAAAAGGCTTACCATATTTTAAAGTCCTGGGATTATGTGAATTCGAAAGAATCCGAAGGTGCTTCTTATTATGAAGCCTGGTGGACCAATTTTTTGTCGTTGGTATGGGATGAATTGCGAAAAGAAAAAATTGTATTAAGCAGACCCACTTCCTTCAACACCATTAAACTAGCTCGAGAAAAACCCGATTTTATTTTCTTCGACATTCAAGACACGCAAGAAAAAGAAACAGCATCTCATGTAATTCGCAAAGCCTTTACTTTTGGTGTTGAAGACATCGCAGATTGGGTTGCAGAACATTCTGATACTACCAGTACAACTGGAATGACAGCGACGCCAAAATGGGCCGATTATAAAGACAGTTATTTGACGCACCTTCTACGGATGGAACCTTTGAGCATTCACATGAGAGCCGGCGGCGGCCGGGATATGGTCAATGCACATTCGCGTACTCACGGTCCTTCGTGGAGAATGGTCGTGAGTCTTGAGAAATCCGGAGTTCGCGCCTGGGGAACATATCCCGGAGGTCAATCGGGGAACCCAGGAAGTCCGCACTATACAGACATGTTAGCCCGATGGTTGGACGGAGAATATTTTTCGTTAAACTTTCCTAAGACAATTCAAGAGGCGGAAAAAATTACTACCCATTCAATGACCCTATCGCCCACGGCACCTTGACGATGCTTCTGTTTGCCAAAGTCCTACCGAAAAACATTGGCTTGCACGTCCCTCCTATGAAAACGTCATTTAGTTTTTTACTTATAAATATCCCAAACGTGAGTGGTCAGCAGTGTAAAGCGAGAGTCCCGGAGACCGGAGACTCTGCTTGGACGCAGATTAAATTCCCGTCCTATGAAAGCGTCATCCAGAGCGACGGTGTGTGAAGGCAATGCGCGGAGCGAAGGATCCCGCGGAAGTAACGCAGCACGTTCTAGCGATGCATGCGTCTTCAATAGCCGCCTTAGTAGCTGCTAAACCCTTCGTCCCAACTGCTTATGCTGCCCCCGCTGTGTAAAGCGGGAGTCCCGGAGACCGGAGACTCCGCTTGGACGCATAATTTATAAATATCCGAAACGTGAATGGTCACGCTGTGAAAGCGAGAGTCCCGGAGACCGGAGACTCTGCTTCGACGCAGATTGCACTCCCTC
>DASQTN010000300.1:0-3349 GCA_035641895.1 Chryseolinea sp.
ACATCACTGATACCAAAAAATTCGGGAAAGAAATAGGGGAATGTAAATCCAATGCTAAATGGTATGATCAACCCGAACACGCTTGTTGTCACCGCCTGTCTTCCTTGTTGTAAAACGATGTGAAGATCAACTTCCAGTCCCGCGATGAACAACAGCATGACAACGGCCACCTGCACAAAGCCGGTAAGAACAATTCCAGCACCGGATGCTGGCGGAAACAAAGCTTCGAACCATTCAGGTTGAAACATGCCCAACACGGTGGGGCCAAGCAAAATACCGGCAATTATTTCGCCTATTACGGCAGGCTGGTGAATCTTCCGCGCCATCTCTGCCAAAATTCTTCCCATCACCAACATAGCACTAAGCTGAATCAAGAGATGTACGACATCAGCATGGCTTAACTTACCCATGCGCGACCTCCTTTCTCGGATGGATGATAAGAAGATTGCATGGCAGGTCGGCGAAAATATATTCCTGATCATGCGTAAACACACGATCGAAGAATGAAAATCTTCGCTCCGGTGCTCCAACAATCAGCAAATCGGCCTGCTTGCGTTGTGTAAATTGCGTCAGTTCAAATCCTGACTTTCCAGAAACAAGCTTAATATTAATTTTTACACCTTCATGGGGAATTTCTTGAAGGATTTTTTCCACTGTATCAATTTCCGATTGAACGAGATTGTGGCGCATGTCTTCATACTCCTGTTCACTGCATTGTTCAGCGGCGGTCATGGTGAGTCCATACATTTTTAGTTCGCGAACGATGTGCAGCCAGGACGATTCGTCCTTTAATGCGATTTGACATGCAGCCCGAAGAGACTGTTCAACATGGGGTCTATCGTCAGCTTCGACGACAATATTTTTGAACGGTTGCGGGTTCGTTGAAGGATTCACCAAAAGCAATACTGAACAGTCGGCCTTGCGAATAATTTTTCTCGCCACCGTTCCAAGATAGTATTGGAGAAGGTTTTCTTTTTTTAACGCTCCGGCAATAAGCAAATCAACATTTTCTTTTTTGCAGATGGCCAGGATCCGCTGGCTTGGCTTACCTTCCTCCCAAAAAATTTTCACATCCTTTGAAGTATCCAACCCCGTTTGAATCAAAAGCTGATTTAATCTCGACGATTCCTTTTCACCATGAGTTCCTACGTGAATGAGAATAAGCTCCGCGCCCCAAAGCTTCTTCACTCGAGCAGCCTCTGCCAGGATGGCCTCAATGCGGGGCGAGAAAGCGACAGCAACCCCGATTTTTTTAATCGCATTCATCATGTGAGCGGTAAGTTATTGATTTATTTAACGATCAATCTTTGTCGACCCAAAATTTCCTCGTTTTTTCATCGCTAGAACGCGTTTCTATTGGGCGATTCATATTTATGGCAATTAGAATAAAAACATGCATGCATACGCTACAGATGGGAATATGGTTGTGCATACATTCATGACCCAGTAATTTTGCTTAATTCAAAATGGTTAATATGTCATTAAAGCGCGCCATCAGGAACGTAGTTATTGGAAATGACAAGTTTATTGAATCGTATAGTGAATACAGACAGGTGTTACTATCTGGTGAATTTGCTGTAGTCGGCGTGTTGTTCTGTATTATCTCCGGTGTTTTTAACTTTTATATCGGCTACACTGAAGCGCTTGCAGTGCTGGCAACAACAGCAGTCTTTTTCATAGTCACGCTTCTTTTGCACCGTCGCGGCAATTATTCCGTGGCAAATTACGTTCTGCTTGCCACACTAAATATTTCTGTATACGTCCTCGCGTCGAGTGAGTCGGCAAAGACCGGATCCTTTTTATTTTTTATCGTCAGCAGTATAGCATCGTTTGCCGTTTTTAGCTACCATGAAAGATTGCTTTCAATACTTTTTGCTGTGTTTACTTATGTTCTCTTCGCGTTAGCCTACTTTATCGACTTCAGTATCTTGCCTCAACGCAACTATAGTGATGATGTGCTTCTATTCAGTATCGTTATCAATTTTTCAGCTGCGCTGCCAGCCACGGTGATGACCGTCTACTTACTTAAAAGTCTCAACCACCATAATGCGTTGGAGTTGGTACAGAACAATATGCTGCTTTCAAAAACAAATGCGGAACTAGACCGCTTTGTGTACAGCACATCACATGACCTTCGTGCTCCGCTTTCGTCGATTATGGGTTTGATAAACATTACGCTTAATAATCAAAACCCCAATGAAGTGCGACGGTATCTGTCGTTGATGAAAGACCGTGTGCATTCTCTTGACCATTTTATTAAAGATATAACTGACTATTCCAGAAACAATCGCTTAGAGGTCAAACGAGAGCCGGTGAAATTAAAGGACCTGGCGCAGGAAGTCTGGGAGAGCTTAAAATTTTCACCAGATGCAGAAAATATCGATTTCCGTATCGACCTATCGGACGATGTTTATATTGAGTCTGACAAAAGCCGTTTGCGGGTAATTATCAGCAACCTGATTTCAAACGCAGTTAGGTACCACGACCTAAAAAAAGATACGCAGTACATCCGTTTGAACTATCACATGAAAGGTCGCATATGCTATATTCAGGTGGAAGATAATGGCCAGGGAATAGCGTCTGAATATCACGCCAGGATTTTCGATATGTTCTTTCGCGCTAATGAAGGATCGAAGGGCACTGGTTTAGGTCTATACATCGTCAAAGAGGCTTTGGTGAAACTATCTGGATCCATTAAGCTTGAGTCAACGATCGGGGTGGGTACCACTTTTACGATTATGCTACCCCATCGAAAATTGCGTCATTCGTAAGAAAAGCCCTAGTTCCGACCTGCCTTTAAAAAACTTTCAGCCGTTTCCGTGTTGACTGATCACGAATATTATCTTTGCCCCTTATGGCAATTCAAGAAGACAATCTATTTAAAAATGTAATCTCCCATGCAAAGGAGTATGGGTTCATATTTCCTTCAAGCGAAATTTACGATGGACTTAGCGCAGTTTACGATTACGGTCAAAACGGGGCTGAACTAAAAAACAATATCAAGGACTACTGGTGGAAGTTCATGACACTTCTCCACGATAACATTGTCGGCATCGATGCTGCAATCTTTATGCATCCCACCACGTGGAAAGCTTCCGGCCACGTTGATGCTTTCAACGATCCAATGGTCGATAATAAGGATTCCAAAAAAAGGTACCGCGCCGATGTTTTAGTAGAGGATGCGATCGCTAAAATGGAAGAAAAAATCCTGAAGGAGGTTGAAAAAGCAGCAAAACGTTTTGGAGAATCCTTCGAGCGCGAAATGTTTTTGAACACCAATCCGCGGGTAGTTGAATACAAACAAAAAATTAATGAGACCAACGATAGGTTGAAATCGGCAATGGGCGGT
>DASQTN010000301.1:0-2401 GCA_035641895.1 Chryseolinea sp.
TGGTCTCACAGCAGAGTCTCGGTATCCGGGACTCTGCGTTTGGTGTTGCCATCGCAGTTATCAGCGGATTGGTTGACTGTGGCTATATGAGATCTAGTTTAACTTAGCTCATTGATTTTACGAAAAGCAAATGCAGGCGCAATTCTTGAGAGGGCATATAGAATTTTTACTTTTCCAATTCTAACTTCTTTTGAGCCACTCTCCAATTTTTCAATCATCTCATTAACCGCTTTCGCAGGTGGAATGGCAATTTTTGGTACGTTGCCCTGATGCCAGGGAGTAGCGACTGCAGGCATCATCACTTCGATCACTTCCACTGGAAGATCTTTAATCTGATGGCGTAACACTTGTGTAAAGGAGTGCAAAGCGGCTTTCGTTGCGTTGTAAATTGGATAAACAGAACGCGGTGTATATATCAACCCCGTTGTGATATTAACTATGGCTGATTTCTTTTGCTGTTCGAATCGTTTCAGAAATGTTTTCGTAAGTGCGATAGGAGCGATCAAGTTTGTTTCAATTTCCTGTATGGCCTTTTCAACTATTTCCGGATCTGCATGAAAATTTGTTTTGTGAACAATAGCCGCGTTATTGATGAGTACATTACAGGTAGGATGATTCGTCACAATCCAATCGAATAATTTGAGGCGATCATTGTCGTTCGAGATATCACAGCAAAATGTATGAACTTGTGGAATGAGGGTTTTTGCCTCGGCGAGACGTTCTACGGATCTTCCGCATATAATAACGGAATTCTGTTTTGCTATCAGTTGCTTAGCCAGCTCCAGGCCAAGGCCTGAACTTCCGCCGGTAATGAGTACAGTTTGATTTTGAAACTTCATATTTTTTTCCATAAAGGAATATGAAGTGATTCTGAATTGCATTAACCTATGTTAATGCACCAAAGGTTTTCCGGATTTTGCGGCATTATCTCCAAACATTTCCTTTCTTATCCGGCTAAGGGCCACTGGCGTTATTCCTAAGTAGGAAGCGATCAGGTGTTGCTTAATTCTTTTTTCAAGGTCAGGGTATTCGTTTAAAAAAGAACGGTATCGTTCTTCTGCGGACAAGATCAACAGTTCACGTTCGCGGGCTTCCTTTTTCATATATCCTTTCTCCACCAAAGCGAAAAGTAAATTCATCCAGCAGGCATGGCCATGATACAGGTGCTGCCATTGACGATAATCGATAACGAGTACACGAGCATTTTCCAGCGCTTGCACGGTATAGTATGACGGTTGGCGCCTGACCATAGCGGTATAGGATGTGATAAAGTTATTTTCGGGGAAGAAACCTTTTGTGAACTCGTTGCCTTTTTCATTAACATAATAGTATCGAAACAGGCCATGGCTGACGAAAGCAAACTTCTGCGGCACATCGCCTTCACGAATAAATGTCTCGCCTTTCTTTAAATCTTCATTCACGAGAATTCTGCAAAGCTTCGCTTCCTCGTCAGCTGGTATGTCGGTAATGGCCTGTACAGAGGCGAGTAAATCGGTTATCATTTTCTAAATTTAAGGAATACGGTTACAAAGTAAATTTCGTCTAAGCTATGTATTTTCACTTTTCGTAAAGTCTCTCATGAACGCTGTTAATCTCACAAAATCGCAAGCCAGAAAAATAATCGTGCACGCCGCGGGACTAACTAAACGTGGGCAGTTCGGCAAAGGTAAGGAAGCAGTATATAAAGTTATCGAACATCTCGGGTTTGTCCAGGTGGATACAATCTATGTCGTTGAGCGGGCACATCACCATGCTTTTGCAGCACGCGTGCCAGGCTATAGAACGGACTGGCTGCACGAACTTCAAGCCGAAGGAAGGATCTACGAATTCTTAACGCGTGAGTCCGGATACATGCCCATGAACGAATTCCGTTTCTCGCTGCCCATCCATGATAGCTTTTCTGCGAAATGGAAGTCGCTGTCTCAAGCGGACATTAATCTGATGAAGAAGATTCTCGACCGAATTTCACGTGAAGGTCCTCTGGGAGCAAATAACTTTGAAAATGACCGTGTGGTCAAAAGCTCCGGTTGGTGGGATTGGCGTCCATCGAAGATCGCGCTTGAAAGATTACACCTCACGGGAAAACTTTTAACAACCCGAAAGAAGGACTTCCACAAGCTGTATGATCTTACTGATAACATCGTTCCCGTTGACGTCGACAGGAGCAAGCCTACTATGGAAGAGTTTACCAGGCATCTCATCTTCCGTTCTTTAAAGGCTTTGGGTATCGCTTATTTGAAGGAGATCGCCTGGAACGGCAGACTTGTAAAGCCTCCGGTCAAAGAGGAATTGAGAAAGCTCGTCGAATCCGGCGAAGTGTGTCAGGTTGAGGTCGAGGGTTTGAAGGGGCCGTTATACATGCATCCTGAATATAAAAAGAAGAGGATTACAATAGCAGATG
>DASQTN010000302.1:0-4003 GCA_035641895.1 Chryseolinea sp.
AAAATACGCGAAAAAGGTCGAGCCGCAAAATTTCAAAATTGACTAATTTGCGGTCCTGCCTACCGTCAGACAGGCTTTGCGAATTTTACTTTGCGCCCTTTGCGTGAGATATTGCATGATTAACAGTATTACCAGAATGGATTTCAGAACAAATTGTATTTCTTCCCTACTGGACTTCGTCAAACTTTTCATTTTTCGCTACCAATATTTTATTCCTACCGGACTTCGACGTCTCTTTACTCCTTTGTTCCAACCAATGTATGCGCATCTAAACATTCCTATCCGTACGGCCTTTTTTTTGTTGCTGCTCTCTTGTTCCACGCTTGCGTTTGCGCAGAAAGAAATGCGCACTTACTACGATGATAAAAAGCAACACATCCAGGAAATCTTTTTTGTTTCAAAAGAAGATGATCAGAAATACGTGGGTAGATACCAACGCTTTTATGAAAGCGGTGGTGTGATGCTGGAAGGGAATTTTGAAGACGGAGAAAAGTCGGGATTATTTGTCGAGTATCATGAGAACGGAAAGCCTGCACGCAGTATTAGTTACGTCAACGGAATGCGACATGGTGCCGTCAAGGTTTTTGATGAAGATGGAAAGCCTTTTCAAAAAGCATATTATCAAAACGACAAGCTGACCGATAGTATTCAGATCTATTTCGACAATGGTAACGTAAAACGCGAGACCTTTTTTGTAAAAGGAAAACCCGACGGCCTTGTGAAAGAATATTATCCCAACAAGAAAATAAAAAAGGAAATTACCTACGCGAAAGGAAAGCCAAACGGTATTGCCCGTACATTTTATGAAGATGGTAAAGTGGAGACGGAAGCAAATTATACGGAAGGGATTTTAACTGGCTTTTATAAGACCTATTTTACAAACGGTCAACTTGAGACCGTTGCAACGATGGTGCAGGGCTCAAAGGATGGTCAGTTTAAAACATACGACCGCGACGGAAACTTAATTCTGGAGGGCAGCTTCCTGAACGGAAAACTTCAAGGCGACAATATTGCTTATTTTGCTGATGGCTCGGTGCAGCATCGATTCCGTTATAGCGATGGAAAAAAGACGGGAATTAATTTGGAGTACTTTTCTTCAGGAAAAATTAAAACAAAAGAACAGGTTGCAACCAATGGCATCGATGCTACAGTTATCGAGTATGACGAAACGGGAAAAGAGAAGAGCGAGAAAAAATTACGAAATGGTTCTCCACACGGCCTATGGGTAATTTACGGGGATGGAAATAAGACGCCTCAGATAAAAGAGACGTATGAAAACGGGAAATTGAATGGTATCCGTTATACGTACTACCCTTCCGGAAAATTGAAAAAAGAAGAGTCATTCAAATTCAACATGTTGACCGGACCGGTTAAAACCTATTATGAGTCCGGCACTCTGGAGTCCGTTGGAGAGTACCGGTCAAACAGGAAACAAGGACCTTACAGTGCGTATCATTCCAATGGCAAAGTGAAACAACAGGGCGAATACGTCGCCGATAAAAAACATAAGGAGTGGAAGGAATATGACGAAGCTGGAAATATCACGACGACCACTCTTTTTAAGGCAGGATCGCCTGTTAAAAATTGACGATTTTAGAGATTAATCAATAATCTTAAATGCTACAAAGTCTCCAAGGCACAAAGCCTTAAATTCGAATAGGAAATTTTGCGGCCTTAGAAATTAACTTTTGCGATCCTGCCTTTGCCGGCAGGCAGGCTTTGCGTTAAATGCATTAAATAGCGACGAAGACTGAAGTTTTATTTTCTATAGAACTTATTTTGTGATAGCCGCTAGAAAATCTCCTCCGCAAGGGACTGGTTTAGTTAGCGTGTAAGTCTTTACTTTTGCAGTCTCAAAATTTGGGATGTTTCGCAGGAAGCACAGTAACTTTGACCAAGTGCACAGGCTGCTACATGACGAATCGCTAGGGGTAATGAGATGCTGCTAAAAAATTTGTGTGCAGGCAGGCTTTGCGTGAACCAAAATACTGCAGAAGCTTTCTTGTGTTACCCAATCTAAAATCGTCAATCTAAAATCTAAAATCCTTAACTTGCGCGCTTAACTTCAACTCATGGAGGCGATTAAAGAAACCCATTTTAAGTTTCCGGGTCAGACAGGTTTTTACCGGGGCAAAGTCCGGGACGTATATTATTTTGGTGACCTTATGGCGATGGTGGCGACCGATCGCATATCTGCGTTCGATGTCATCTTACCGCGCGCTATCCCTGACAAGGGACGAGTGCTAAATCAAATCGCTGCATACAACCTCCAGGCTACAAAAAGTCTTGTTCCCAATTGGGTAATTGCTACACCAGACCAAAATGTTACGATCGGTTTTAAGTGTGAACCCTTTGCTGTTGAGATGGTTGTACGGGGATACCTGGCAGGCCATGCGTGGCGCGAATACAAGAGCGGAAAGAGAATGTTATGTGGCGTCCCGCTACCGGACGGCTTAAAGGAAAACGACAAATTGCCATCACCTATTATTACCCCAACCACTAAAGCGCACGTTGGACATGATGAAGATATTTCTCGCGAAGAAATTCTTAAGAGAGGAATTGTAAGCGAATCGGACTATAAAACGTTAGAAGACTATACCCTTACGCTGTTCAAAAAAGGAACTGAGCTGGCTGCTGCAAGAAATCTCATTTTAGTCGATACCAAATACGAGTTTGGAAAGCATAACGGAATTATTTACCTCATCGACGAGGTGCATACTCCTGACTCGTCCAGGTATTTTTATACAGATGGTTATGAGTCCAGACAACAAGCAAACGAGCAGCAGAAGCAGTTATCGAAAGAATTTGTACGGCAATGGCTGATCGAAAATGGCTTTCAAGGAAAAGACGGCCAACGCGTGCCCGAGATGACCGATCAAATCGTAGAATCCATTTCTGCTCGCTATCAAGAACTCTATCAACAAGTTAGGGGTGAAACCCTTCCGTCCGTAGATTATAACCGGATGAACCAAAGAATTGAACAAAGCATCCTGAATTCGATAAATTCCCTTAACTTGGAAACCAAGAAAATTTAATTTATGAAGTACACTATAGACAAGCAGGAAAAGTATAGTTTGTTGCGTTTGCACGAAGATAAGCTAGATTCAAGCGTAGCACCAGGCTTAAAGTCTGAATTGATAACCCTGCATGCTGAAGGAGTAAGAAACATCGTCTTGGACATGGCCGAAGTGCGATACACCGATTCATCCGGACTAAGTGCCCTGCTGGTGGGAAATAGGATTGTTCAAGAAGATGGTGGTATTTTTATATTGACCACGCTTTCTGAACATACGTTGAAACTGATTAAGATATCACAGCTTGACAGCGTTCTGAACATCGTACCTAAGGTTGAGGAAGCGATTGATGCTGTTTTCATGCACGAAATAGAAAAAGATTTAAAGAACTCAGACGGGAATTGATCCCGTAAAAAACTTGAATCAAAGGAAACCAAAGCAACCAAAGCTTTGGTTTTTTTAATTTTCTTAAAAATAAATTTAGATTGAGTTTTAAGGTAACCATTCTCGGCTCAAGCGGTGCATTGCCCGCATATGGACGTCACCCAGCGTCGCAGCTTGTTGAAATACAAAATCGTTCTTTTTTGGTTGACTGTGGCGAAGGTACACAAATGCAGCTCATGCGTCTGCAGGTTAATTTTCACAGGGTCAATCATATTTTTATCAGTCACCTGCACGGAGATCACTACCTGGGTTTAATGGGTTTGATTTTTACCATGCACCTTCAACGGCGGGTTAATGATCTGCATGTCTACAGTCACCGGGGTCTCGACGAAATTATAACAACTCACTTACGGTATTCGCGATCGGTTCCCGGCTTCAAAATAATTTTTCACTTATTAGAAAAAGGTCTTAAGGAAATCATATTTGAGGATGATGTTTTAACCGTGGAAACTATTCCCCTATCACATAAGATCCGATGCTCCGGATTTCTCTTTAAAGAGAAAACAAAACCCCGAAGAATAGACAAGGCAAGGCTTCCGCAAGGT
>DASQTN010000303.1:0-4249 GCA_035641895.1 Chryseolinea sp.
TCATGAATATGAAACACCGTTCTTTGTTAATCGTGAATAGATGCCCATTCCAATCACCAAAACTTGAATTGGGTTCTGTCGTTGGACCTGCAGAGGTAATCTGTCCAAGAAATGTTTCTAACTTTTTCGAACAATATATTATCATGCGACACTTGCTATTCATGCTAACTGTTATGTGGCCTTGTTGGTCTCAGAAGACCCAACAGTACCGCAAACAGAACGTCATTTTTGATATCAAAATACAAATTTAAACTGCACCTACAATTTTACCTACTTTATTATGGGCTAGCTACTTCCATGGGTGCACGCGTTGGTTTGATAAATGCCTAGATGCTCTGTCGGCGGACATCGACAAATAATCGTGTGTCGGTTTCGATAGAATTTTTGAATGAATGTTTAAGCAATATTAATCATCAAAAAATCCTCGTTGGGCTACACCTGGAATATGCAGCTTTCTTCTTTTTCTTCCTTAATAACTTATTTCCTTCTGTCCGGTCCCTAGATTTTTAAACAGAATAATCTTTTATGTATGCTACCAAATCTTCGTGTGTTGGCGACCAAATGAAATTACTTCCCGTGTCGATGAAACTCGTGTCCTTCGTCACGAGTGAATGAAAAGAATGTATACCACATAGTGCTATTAAGGCATGTACATTCTACACTGAGATCACAAATTCACCAATTTCTTTTCGTACTTTGTAAGTTAGGGTAATACCTAACGAGTTCTACATCCCACCTACTCACTCAAAAAACTCTAAACTCATGGAAAATTCATCTAAAAATCAAAACTCTCGAGGACTCGCTGCAATGGTGCTTGTTGCTGGTATTCTTATGACAATAACCGGAGTAGCGCAGTCGGATGCCAAAAAAGAGGAAATCGTTGCTGATGCCAAAGCAGCGAAAGCGGAGTTCATCAAGGCCGATGCCAAGATGTCCGGCTTGTTTTCAAAAGCATATGGATACGTGATTTTTCCAAATGTCGGTAAGGGTGCAATTGGTATTGGTGGAGCTTCTGGAAATGGCGTTGCCTATGAAAAGGGAGCGCAGGTAGGAATGGCTAAAATGACCCAAGTGAGTATCGGTTTTCAATGGGGAGGACAGGCATACCGCGAAGTGATCTTTTTCGAAACAAAGTCTGATATGGATCGGTTTAAGGAAAACCGGGTTGAACTTTCGGCTCAAGTATCCGCCGTTGCTGCAGCCGCGGGGGCATCAGCAAACGCCAAATATGTTGAAGGCGTCATGGTCTTTACGATGCAAAAAGGCGGACTCATGTATGAGGCGGCTGTAGGTGGTCAGAAATTTAAGTTTGATAAAGATTAGGTGAATGCTTGTGCGTGGAGTGGATTAATTATACAGGGTACCCTGTATAATGTCCCGATCTCTTGGTGTAAAGTCATTGAAAGTCAATTTGACTTCTTAACGTAGGGTAATAATCTATACCCTGTAGTTCTCATTAAGCGGCAATTTCTCCAAGTCAAGCATCAGAGAGGTAAAAACAAATTCGTTTCCGTCCCGTAACCTAACCTTCAGGTATCCATAGTTTGTCCATGGAGCTGGCCAGCGTCCTCGCTTGTCTACTTCGTTCTTGTAGTAGATTCCTAAGTTTAACTCTGTGCTTTCAATGTCATGACTTGATGTGGTAGGTTGATTTGAAATCTGTCTGTCATGAAAAACTATTACCGTCAACGTCTAGGATATAAACGCATATGCAGCTTCCTTCAGCTAATTTTCTGTATACGTTCCCTGAAGTATTTTCCCGTCAAAAAAGTCAAACTCAATTTCCTTTGCTCTTTTCTTATCATCAAGAGTAATTCGATGAACTTCGTGGTCGTATGTCGCAGGAAAATTCCAAATGGTATCCGCCGACTTATAAAAGTATATTGTCCATCTCTGTCATTCGTCAACCATTGCAACAACGTCTGTATATAAAGCGTATGCGGCTTAAATGAATTGCATCATTATCCACCGTTACTGACTAAATTTACTTGCAGAATTCACGATGACAAAATGAATCCAAATATGATTTATATATAGAGTTGTAGGTAGTGCAACTTACCATGGTCCATCTTTAAAATCATTTTGTCTGTTTGGATTCATTATATTCTCTAATGATTTCCTCAATGTCCCTTTTTTTATACACCCCGCTTTTTATTTTACCACTTACTTCTTCATTATCGGATAAGTATTCACTTAGACGCTCCTTAAATTTTTTATCAATGCTAAACAAAACCTTATCTCCACTCTTTAATAGATAATTACTAGAACTATTTGCTGATCCATATTGAGGAGCTCCAAACGAAGTTACAGTTGATGTATAAAGTCGTACATATCCGTCAATAATTAATTCCATAAACTGCTTACCACTATAATCAGGATTCTTTAGTGAATGGAATATTTTGCTTTCAGCTTTATAGCCAAGGATTTTTTCTGGAGGGTATACTTTAGTTTTCGATTTTTCAGTTTCTTTGAACTTAATATCTACTAAAACTCTATATGGAACTTGATTAATGTATTTAACCAAGCCGACAATTGTGTCATTTGAATTTGTTATTATGTATCCATTCAAAAATCCAGAGTCTTGCCCCTTTAGCCCTACGGAAATTGTCATTACAATTAATAGAAATGTTATCTTATACTTCATTGTTATCATCCATTATTTGCGTCAGAAGTCACGTTACCTACAACCCCTTGGTATAAGGCATATGGCCTATATATCTTTATTGTCACTTAAGGTAACTCCTGCCAATAATTTATCCAACGGACTCTTTATTCCTTAAAGCCGTGATTGGTTACATGAATACAACGTTCTGTTGTTTAAGAATTTCATGCGCTAAAATGGGTTCTAAATATCGCAAGTCCGTTCGACTTTTCAGTATATAGTTTTCGTTATAAACATTTGTTGTCGTTTGTTCGCGGCCAATAAAACAAATTACTTGTCGGGAGAACGCGTTGTAGAAGAAAATTGGACTTATCAAGGAGATCCTGTGGTTAACAGTAACCATCCTCATTACTACAGAATGGTCCCGACAATCACAATGACGATGTAAAATAATAACGTCATAACGCTCACCAATGACTAGGAAATATCATTTGCCGGCGTCGCAGTTCCGATCGCTTTATACTGTGGAAAACTTACTTTGAAAACCTCCTTCTCAATAGTTATTATATCACTAACATCCCCCAGCACTTCATCCACCAACCCAAAGGCTTTTGCCTCCACGGCATTGAGATAACGATCACGTAAAAAATATTCCTCGATCTCCTGCCAGGTGTGCCCCGAATGTTTCCCCATCAAATGAAATAATTGTGCTTGAAGTCGCTCCTGCTCACGTGTGGCGATGCGTACATCTTCCGTATAACCCTGAGCTCCACCACCCGTGGGATGCATGTGGATGGTAGCATGGGGTAATGCATATCGTTTTCCCTTGCTACCGGACGTGAGCAACGCGGTGCCCATACTCGCCGAAACGCCGACGGCTACGGTAGATACAGGTGCCTGAATCATCTGCATGGCGTCGTAAATCGCCAGGCCCGCATAAACACTTCCGCCAGGACTGTTAATATAAAGGTTGATTTGTTTTTTCGTATCCTGGCTGTTGAGATATAACAACTGCGCGACGATGACATTGGCAACCTGGTCATCGATTTTTGTCCCAAGGAATACAATGCGCTCTTTAAGCAATAAGCTGTAAATATCATAGGCGCGTTCTCCCCTGCCATCGTTATCAATAACCATGGGGATGATGCTGGCATTAAAAGTCATGATTTTATTTTTTTGTGAATAATTCGAATATCCGTGATTGGAAATCCTCTTTGGCAGGATCATTAAACAACTGATAATGTATACGCGTCACTTCAGACTTTACAACTCTTCGTCCATGCTGCCTAACAATAGCGTAGACTCTCCGTTGGTTTTCGACATGATGTCTTAACATCGGGTCGATCAGCATCCTGGCTTCAAATACGAGCCGGGAGGCGGGATTAAGTTTACCAAAGAGGTAACGTTCGATTTGTTTCGACTCATGCAAAGTCTTCATAACCTAGAGATTTTTCCTGAATGGTATTTCTAATCTTTTCGATGCATTTGAATTTCTGAGACGATGCAGAGCGCGTGGTTGAAAACCCGAAGATTGTTTTAATCTGCTCCAACGATAAATCGTCATAGTAAAAAGCGCGTAAGAGGTGCAGACATTTTTTTCCGGTTAATTCCAACACAGCGATAATCCGGTTTTCAGCAGGCTCGTAA
>DASQTN010000304.1:0-2514 GCA_035641895.1 Chryseolinea sp.
GAAGCCTGGATTCAATAGCATTGAGCAGATCTGTATCGTCAAAGGGTTTGGTTAGGTAATCATCCGCGCCAAGATTCATTCCCTTTCGGATATCCGTCTTTTCCGTCTTGGCGGTGAGAAATATGAACGGGATATTTGCAGTCTGAGGATTTTTGCTGACGATATGCAAAACCCCATAGCCATCCAGTTCCGGCATCATAATGTCACAGATAATAAGATCGGGTTTTTCCTTTTGTGCAAGATCAACACCGATTTTACCATTTTCAGCTGTAACCACATCGTAGTTTGCCAGTGAAAGAATTTCCGCTGTGTTTTCTCTCACTTCCAGATTGTCTTCAATTAAAAGAATCTTCTTCATGTTATTGAATGGGAATTATTACAGTAAAAACACTTCCTTTATTAAATTCACTTCTGAAAGAAATTGTTCCTTCGAGCAAATCAACGTAACGTTTGACAATATTCAAACCAAGACCGGTGCCCTGAACATTTCCTGCATTGCTCGCGCGGAAGAATCTATCGAACATATGCTTATGATCTTCCGGTGGAATTCCAATCCCCTCATCAATAATTGCAAAATGAACACCTTTTTCATCAACAAAACATTTGATTGTGATAGGTTTGCTTTCACCTGAGTATTTGCTCGCGTTAGAAATTAAGTTAAAGAGGATATTTCTCAAAATTCTTGCATCCGAATCGATATACTCGATTGAGGGATCACACTTGATTTTTAATGCCTGTCCTGTTTTAAGTGTCGGTGTAATTTCTTCTTTGATCTCCTTTAAGAAATCTGCAATATGAATTGATTCTTTAGTTACATCGATTCTACCTTCTTCGAGTTTGCCCAGCGATAAAAAATCATTCAAGATTGAGGTGAGGTGATTAACCGATGATTTAATTCGTTGAACATGCTTACTAACTTTTCCGATTTCACTTCGTTCAACATACTGATTTATCAATGCGGCTGAACTCATCACTGAACTTAACGGAGTCCTGAACTCATGTGATGCAATTGAGACGAATTTGGATTTTAGTTCATTTAGCTCGCGCTCCCGATCCAACGCTTTCCGCGCCTCCTCTTCGGCTTTTTTCCTGACATGGATTTCCTTTTCGAGTGCAGTTATCGTTGAATTCAAATCTTCCGTGCGCGATTGAACTTTTTTTTCAAGCTCGGAAGCATAAATTAGCAACTGTTCTTCGCTTCTCTTTAGTGCTTCTTCGGCTTTTTTTCGTTCGGTAATATCGCTTACAAATGCCATGACAAGAACTTCTCCTCCGATGTGGGTATAGCTCAAGCTTACTGCCACGGGAAATTGCGAACCGTCCTTTCTCTTGCCTACGAGATCTCTTCCCATTCCCATTGGGCGAGGTTCTGGATGAGCCGTAAAGTTCTTTCTATACTCAACGTGTTTCACTCTCATGTGCTCTGGCAGCAGATCCTCTACGGTAAGCCCAATCAAACCACCATTTTCATAACCAAAAATACGCTCAGATACAGGGTTAGCCAACAGAATTTTACCCTGCTGATCAACCATGATTATGGCCTCAACGGAGCTTTGAAAAATTTGCCTGAAAGTTTCGTTACTCGTAAACAGCATTTATCTAAAGTTAGATTGAGCAATATAATAAGGGCTGACAAAAATCAGTCTTTTTATTGATGCAAATCCTGATTTTCACCTCTACGGGGCTGTATGTTCGTATCATATTTTCGCTTATGAGACCAATATTATGTGTTGTCGACCTGACAGAATCCGCTGCGAAGGTCTTGGAAGTGGCTGCGACAATGGCTTATGCGTACAAATCGCATCTGACAATACTATTTCCTTATCGCCTTATTGATAATGAATACCGGGGAGAGATTTCAAACTTAAAGGGAAAGCTTGAACAACAGGCCAAGGAGAAATTTTTTTCATTGAAAAAGCAAGTGGCCGTTCTGGAGCAGGTCTTACACGAGTTTCAACCTGAGATTGGTTTCGCCGCCGACCGGATCAGTTACTTTGTAAAATGGAATAAAGTGGCCTCTGTCGTGATAAGCCAACGTCAGGCAAATTTAATGAACGAAATAAACCAAGTACCTTTTCAGAATTTGATATCAAATTCAAGAATTCCTTTCGTGATAGTACCTGAAGAAGTTGATGTGGATGTGTTCTCGCATTGAAACGTTTTCAACTTGAAAAATCAAACGATATGAATGAGAGAATTCACGACCGAAAATGATCGTGACCTTTTTGTAATCGGGACCGCCGGCGGCCCGAAACCTTGAGGAAATTATTTTGGTTCAGATGCAGAAAGGTTATTCGTCATGCTACGCGTCCATTTGAAATTCTTATGATCTTGTCTTCAATGATGTAAAATACATTTCCAGGAAACATCAGTAAATGGTTAGACCTAAGCAAGTTGGATTTTTATCACTTCCCCCATCCGAAAACTAGGAAACAAATTGGTCCGGTTCGTTCTGAAAAAGTGCTAAACAGCGCTGACTACAAAAATAGTAAGTGTTGCCTTTGTATGGTATCT
>DASQTN010000305.1:0-2803 GCA_035641895.1 Chryseolinea sp.
GTGGGTAGACTAAGCAGTTCGGTGGCGGAATCTCCTGGCAAGTATGATAAGCTGGAGGGCGATATGTCGCGGATAACACAAGTGGAATTTGTAGATCAAAACCCTATCGGCAAATCGTCTCGCTCGAATCCCATCAGTTATGTGAAAGCCTATGATCTGATCCGACAGTTGTATGCAGACCAGCATATTTCAAAGCAGCGGGCGTACAAACCCTCACACTTTTCTTTTAACGTAGAGGGTGGACGTTGTGAGACATGCCAGGGCGAAGGAGAGATCAAAGTCGAGATGCAGTTTATGGCCGACATTTACTTAAAATGTGAAAGCTGTCATGGTAAACGTTTTAAGCAGGAAGTTCTCGAAGTAGAATATAACGGAAAAAATATTGCAGACATTCTTGACATGACTGTGGAAGAGGGTCTTGAATTCTTCCGCGACAAAAAAGGTATCTACGAAAAAATTGTTCCATTGAATGATGTGGGCTTGGGCTATGTAAAGCTTGGTCAATCTTCGAATTCATTGAGTGGTGGCGAAGCACAACGGGTGAAGCTGGCGTCTTTCCTTGGGAAAAATTCAACTGAAGGTCATATCATGTTTATTTTTGATGAACCCACTACCGGCCTTCACTTCCATGATATTTTTAAATTATTGAAAGCGATAAACGCACTGGTCGATGCAGGCCATACTGTTATTGTCATCGAGCACAACCTGGAAGTAATTAAGTGCGCGGATTGGATAATTGATCTGGGCCCAGAGGGAGGCGAGAAAAAAGGAGGCTCGATTATGTTTGAAGGCAGGCCGGAGGATATGGTAAAAAAGGGAAAGGGATATACTGCGGAGTTTCTGAAGAAGAAGTTGGGAGCCTGAGATTGCAACAGTCCAGGCTATTTTTTATTGACAAAGCGCCAGGGATCCCACATATTCATATACTCTTGTTTAGTGACAATCAGTGCTTTTTTAATATTATTTTCCAATAATGGCGTGAATGCATAATCGTAACAGATATAGTAAACTTCTTTGTTTGACGTTACAAAAAGGGACGAAAAAACGTTTACATCATAGCCCATCGTATCAAGCACCTCTTTTCTCATCACGGCTTTTCCGAAGGGGCATAATTTTTTTAAGATCGAGCGATTTTTTCGCAAGACCTTGTTGATATCAAGGATCGGTTTTTCGCTTTCAATTTTGTGTTTATTATTAGCAAGATACCTGCATTGGTCGGAGCAGTATTTTTTGTCGGTCCTACCGATCAACGGGCTATTACAAATCGGGCACGAAGGTTTATTCACAACGGGTTGTTACCCGGGTATAAACAGATTAATCCGGGTATTAACCCGATTAAGTTATAATCTTTTTCGAGGATTGCATAATCACCTAAAACAATTTTCCATGATGAAATTACCGATAATTACCCTTCGGCATTTAATGATTAATGCAGGAAAGAATATTGGGATGCAGTTTTACGCATCCAAAATTATTGATGCACTCATAAGGACACTGGATACGCCGAAGTGGTCTTCTGAGCATAGCATGGTTTACGTCGCCAATACACCGGAGAACCTCTATTCGATTTTTAATACCTTTAAGGGAACGGCCTGGATCAATTGCCGCTATTTTTATAAAAATAAACCTGTCTCCACGCATTCCCAGCCCGTTGACTTAAGTTTTCTTAAGGTCAAAGCCGCAAATAAGGAAACAGCATGCCCTCAAGTATACATCGACTTGCTGGAAACGAAGCGTTACAGCGTAAATACCGCCAGAACGTATACGGCTTTTTTCTCTGAATTCGTACGAGGCTGTAATGGAAAGCCACTGAATGAAATCAATGAAAACGACATAAAGAAATACATGCTAAGCATTGTTAAACAAGGTAAATCGTTATCGCATCAAAACCAGGTCATCAACGCAATCAAGTTTTACTATGAGCAAGTTTTGGATATGCCCCAGCGGTTTTATGAAATCGAGAGGCCGCGGAAGCAGCAAAAACTACCATCGGTACTTAGTGAAGAAGAAATTTCGAAAATAATTTCTTCTACCGCGAATTTGAAACACAAGACGATCCTTGCGACGATTTACGCTTGTGGATTAAGACTGTCCGAGCTTTTGAACTTGAAAATCAGCGATATCCAAAGCGATAGACATTTGTTGTTAATAAGAGATGGGAAGGGAAAAAAGGACAGGCACACCCTTCTATCGGATACTACATTGACCTTATTGAGAAAGTATTATGTCGTGTTCAGACCAAAAGAATACTTATTTGAAGGACAGGATGGTGGCCGGTATAGTAGTAAAAGTGTGCAAAATATCGTTAAGCATGCTTTACGGACGGCAAATATTAAGCGACCAGCCTCGGCACACACCCTCCGTCATTCATTTGCCACTCATCTTCTTGAAAACGGAACAGATTTACGGTATATCCAAACGTTATTGGGCCACAGTTCCCCAAAAACGACCGAAATATATGCGCATGTATCTACAAAAGGCATTCGCGATGTTGTAAGTCCGATAGAAAAGTTGAAGATTGAATTCTAGGACCTATACACATAAAAGAAAAATATACGCAATACGCATATCCTCTATATTAATATACGCAATGCGTATATTAAATTGTTGTGGGTCATTCGCCCACAAATAAAAGCCTATGACAACTGGGAGATGAAACAAAAAAGAAGAGATGACTTCCTCGCTTCGATTGTTTCAAAGCGACCAGTTAATGATAAAAATAAAAGCGCGTTTGGAAAAGGAATTAATTAAATTTTTCACTTCAATTTAAATCTCCAGGACCATTGAAGAAGAAACGGTGACG
>DASQTN010000306.1:0-5356 GCA_035641895.1 Chryseolinea sp.
TGTAAGCTGCATTCGTGAATTAAAATTGGCTGGTATTAAGATACCGCAAGATATAGCTGTCGCAGGATTCAACAACGATCCACTATCAAAGGTGATAGAGCCCAACCTCACCACGATTAATTATCCGGGTTATGAAATGGGAGAGATGGCAGCTTCTACACTCATCCGTAGACTTGATCTTCAACACGGGACAAGCCTGAATTCGATCGTCCTCCGGCACGAACTTATTATACGAGAATCTTCGCGAAAATAGTTTGAAGTTTCGAGTTTCTAGTTTGAAGTTGAGCGTTGTGGTACCGTTCGCCAGTAATTTTTTCGTTTTCCGTGATTGAGTTGAGCGGCTTTGAGCCTTACTCAATCGCTAAAAACCTTAAGACGTACAACTTCAAACTCGAAACCCGAAACTCGAAACTTTAACCTAGCGACTGCCTGATTCCTAACTCTAACCCCCTTAATTCTGCCAATCCCCGTAGTCTGCCAATGGCGGTGTAACCTGGGTATGTGGTCTTTCGCAGATCATCCAGCATCTGATGTCCATGGTCGGGGCGCATTGGAATTGAAACGTTTCTGCGTGTCATCAGCAAAACAATTTCTTTAACCACGGCATACATATCTACATCTCCTTCGAGATGGTCGGCTTCGTAGAAATTTCCTTGATCATCCCGCTTCGTTGCGCGTAAGTGGAGAAAATGAATATGATCACCCAGCCTACGTATCATTCCTGCCAAATCATTATCAGGACGTACGCCATAGGACCCTGTACAAAAACATAAGCCATTGGCAGGGGAGGGAGCGGCCGCGATTAGTTCATTAGCGTCTTTTTCGGTGCTGACAATTCTGGGCAAACCTAAAATAGGGAACGGAGGATCATCCGGATGGATTGCCATTTTTAGTCCGACTTCTTCTGCAACTGGAACGACTTCTCGTAAAAAGTAAAACAAATGTTCTTTAAGTTTGGCCGCGTCAATGTCTTCATATTGCTTTAGAGCAGCGAGTATTTGCTCCGTTGTAAAACGTTCATCGCTGCCAGGCAAGCCCAGTAAAGCATTTTTATACACCGTGTCTTTTTCAGTGTCCGTCATGGTTGCGAAACGTTTTTTCGCATTTGCTATTTCGTCGGCAGTATAACTTTTTTCGGCGTTTGGTCGCTTTAGCAAAAACAAATCAAAAGCAATGAATGCTGCTTTTTCGAAATACAATGCCTTGCTGCGATCGGGCATTTCGTACGTTACATCGGTACGCATCCAATCCACAATAGGCATAAAGTTGTAGGTGACAACCTTTAGCCCGCATTGCGCAACATTGCGCAGGCTTTGCTTATAGTTTTCGATGTATTGTTTGTAGGGCCCTGTTTGTTTTTTAATCTCCTCACTCACGGGCAGACTTTCAATTACAGTCCAGGTTAAACCGGCAGCTTCCACTTCGGCTATTCTCTTTTTGATGTCTTCAATCGGCCAGACTTGTCCTGGCGGCATGTGATGCAAGGCCGATACTACGCCTGTACATCCAGCCTGACGGATGTCCCATAAACTTGTTGGATCGTTGGGGCCGTACCAACGCATCGTTTGTTCCATTACCATAGTTTGATTTTTTTAACTGCCAATGTGGATCATAAGATAGTGAATCAAGGATTGCGTCCAGGCAGAAGGTTAACACGCCTAACGACCTGGTCTTGATCTGACATTCATAATGTTTTGTCGAAGGTCAGCACTCGATGTTAATTATACAACCGGTTGCAATATAAATATTTCATTTCAGCCAGAATTGCTCAAAAATGTTACATAGAGATGGTGCAACCGATTCAAATTTATAACTTCCCGTTTCGTGAAAGATGGTTCATTCACGAATGTTTTTTCAGTATAAAACTTATCCTGTATGATGTCAATCTCCATGGCACGCTCAATTTTATTGCTTCTATTGATTGTGACCGGGTCGTCTTGTTTAGCGGAAGACGGCTACCGACTATGGCTTCGTTACGACCCGCTGCAAGATGCCGTGAAACGTAAAGAATATACTTCGTTCATTAAATACCTTGTGATCGAAACAACATCACCGACCCTGGAGATTGCTGAAAAAGAATTTCGTCTGGCCTTAGGAGGATTACTAGAAGTCAGTCTGTCTTCAAGCAAAGTCATTGGTGAATCGGGAGCTATCGTTCTGGGCACGCCAGAAACATCGTCACTAATAAAATCTCTAAAGCTGGACGACAAACTAAAAATTGCAGGTGATGAAGGCTTTGTCATCGTATCGACATCGATTAAAGGAAAAAAATGTATCGTTATTTCCGGCAACAAGGATGTCGGCGTGTTGTATGGTGCATTTCATTTTATAAGGATGCTTCAGATGCAAAGTTCAATTGAAAATCTTTCACTGGAGCAGGCGCCACAGGTTAAACACCGCATACTCAACCACTGGGACAACCTTGATCGAACTGTAGAACGAGGATATGCAGGATTTTCCATATGGGACTGGCACAAACTTCCTGATTATATCGATCCTCGCTATCATGACTATGCACGGGCCAATGCTTCCGTCGGAATTAATGGATCCGTTCTTACCAATGTGAATTCGAATGCGCAGATTTTAACAGAGCCGTATTTGCGAAAAGTAGCGGCCATGGCGGATGTGTTTCGCCCGTATGGGATCAAAGTGTATCTGACAGCACGATTCAGTGCACCGGTGGAAATTGGTGGAATGACGACGGCGGACCCCATCGACCCTGCTGTAAAAGAATGGTGGAAAAAGAAAATCGACGAAATTTATACCCATGTTCCGGACTTCGGCGGCTTTGTAGTTAAGGCCAATTCAGAAGGTCAGCCAGGTCCGCAAAATTACAAACGTACTCACGCTGATGGCGCTAATATGCTCGCAGATGCATTGGCGCCACACAACGGTATAGTTATGTGGCGTGCTTTCGTTTACGACAATGCTGTGCCGGAAGATAGGGCGAAACAGGCCTATAATGAATTCAAACCGCTAGACGGCCAGTTTAGAAAAAATGTAATGGTCCAGGTAAAGAATGGCCCGATCGATTTTCAACCACGCGAACCCTTTCATCCATTGTTTGGCGCGATGCCTCAAACACCTATAAACATGGAATTCCAGCTAACCCAGGAATATCTGGGCCAGGCGACAAATTTAGTCTACCTCGCTCCGCTGTTTAAAGAATGCCTGGAGTCTGATACCTATGCAAAAGGAAAAGGCTCATATGTAATTAAAGTGATCGATGGTTCGCTACACAACCATTCGCTAACAGGGATGGCTGGCGTTGCAAACATCGGCAACGATCGAAATTGGTGTGGTCATCCATTCGCACAGTCAAACTGGTTTTCGTTTGGACGATTGGCTTGGGATCCGAAGCTTACTTCCGAAGCTATCGCAGACGAATGGATTCGCATGACTTTTTCGAATCAGCAAGACGTGGTAAGCTCCTTAAAGAAAGTTATGCTGGCTTCGAGGGAGATCGCAGTAAGTTACATGACCCCTTTGGGATTGCATCACATCATGGGATGGGATCATCATTATGGCCCTAGTCCCTGGATCAAAGATAAGCCCAGGGCAGATTGGACATCCGTTTATTATCACAAGGCGGATCGTCAAGGAATTGGGTTTGATCGCACAAAAACCGGAAGTAATGCATTGGGACAATACGCTCCTGAGGTTCAACAAAAGTATGGAACTGAGGAGAGTTGTCCTGAAGAATACTTGCTGTGGTTTCATCATGTTTCATGGGACCACAAAATGAAATCCGGCCGCACGTTGTGGGAGGAACTTTGCCACGCGTATTATCAGGGCGCAGATTCAGTCAAATGGATGCAAAATTCCTGGAATGCGCTGGAAGGGAAAGTAGATGCGGACCGTTTTGCTCAGGTAAAAAACCTGTTGGCCATTCAATATAAAGAAGCAGTCTGGTGGCGAAACTCTTGCGTGTTATACTTCCAGACGTTTTCAAAAAAGGAAATTCCAGCAGGACTTGAGAAGCCGGACAAGCCATTGAGTTATTATGAAAGCTTACAATTTCCTTTTGCCCCCGGCATTAAACCGAAGTGGTGAGTGTCCCCAACCGATTCTCCGGTCTAAGCATTATCATCATGACGAACCTTCAAAATTTATCGCCGGTTTTTCCCTGGTAATAAGTCAAAATCTACATTGTCCACAACGTCAAACCTCGAACGTTAAACCTCAAACTATTTTAAGGTACAGGATTTGTCGTACTTAAATTGGCTTATCCGCCTCAACGGAAAATATAGCCTTGAGGCTTTTGAAACAGACGGTTTTGAAAGCCTCATTTTTTTTAGTGTGGAAATTTATTCTCAACCTGACGAAAGTTTCTTCGAATCACACTGGATATCCCCAACAGAAGTTTTATCGAGAACCCTTAATGTATCCATTGTACGAAATGGATTGCCGGTCGGAAGGAATGGCCCGAAGCGAGGCTTGACCTGAAGATGATATTGTGAAATATATCTGGTGGGAGGATGTGTTATCTTTTGCCTTGATCGAAATATCCCAGCCACCTTTTTTACGGTCTTTAACAGTGTATGTAAAGTCAGTCGAAGTGAATTTGAATCCACCTTCATTAGAGCCAATAGGCGCGGAGTAGGCTCTTCCATAGTAGGGAAGGTCGCATGTAATGGTATCGGAAGATACGACGACAGTAAATCCAGGTGTGAGCGATACGGTCCTTCCGCGCAACGGGCTGGCAGATTCGGCTATAAATACAAAACGTTTGCTTTCAACAAGGCTTTTGATGTCATTCGTTTCAGATACCTTTTCCTGTGCCTGGCCAATCGTAGCAATCAATAAATATGGTATGAGACATTTTAAATACTTCATAAGGAGTTGTGGTTTTAGATCAATTAAACGAATAAAAACTTAATATTTTGCGGGACCTCGGGAGGAATATTTTACAAGACGATCAAGCCTTTCCGCTGGCCATGACATTCTTCCTGTGTTGAAGTCCCCATTGTATCATCGGATCTAAGATCTCGTTTAACGATTTGCCCGATTTTGTTAATTCATATTCAACGGTGACGGGAATAGTATCGAACACTGTTCGTTTTAAAATCCCATTCAGTTCAAGCTCTTTTAGCTCTTTCGATAACATTCGTGGCGTAATGTGGGGTATCTCACGCTCCAGCTCCTTAAAACGCTTTTTTCCAAATAGCAAGGACCCGATAATGGGCAGTTTCCACTTGCCCTGAATTACATTGAGAGTGTCATGCAAGGCCAGAACAAATTCGGAGGAACAGCTTTTTATTTTTTCTATTTCTGTTAATCTACTCATACTACATTGTTATTCAGTATGGTATACAAAAGGATACTGGTATACATAAGTATAGTACTATACTTTAAG
>DASQTN010000307.1:0-4019 GCA_035641895.1 Chryseolinea sp.
TCTTTATCCCGCATGGGCTAAAGTATCCGGGCAAAGGCCAATCGCAGGACAAGAGAAAGGGAATTGCCGTCGCTCCGGTTCCACTAAAAAAATTAACGGAACAAATATTTATAGATAACGTCAAATACCTGCTCGCCCATAAATTGCTCTATGAAAACGCAAAACGCCTGTCTGAAAAATTGCAAAGTGAGGATGGCATATTGAATGCAATTCAAAAAATTGAAAGCTTCTAATGACATCTCATGTTACCGCAAAAAGAAAAAGAGCACGTTGTTCTCTTACTATTGTAAGAGCTTTCCAGATCGACCAGGTGTTCATAGCAGCAATCAACGGCCTTAGAGCATCCTATCAAAATCAATAAAGAATTACTACATATCAAATTCGGCGGCCTGAAAATTGAAGCCCTAGTCACAAAATTAACCGTTGTGTAATTTTTTTGACCAGGGATCGATCCAGGAATGATTTCGATTCCATATATTTACAATCCTCTCCTTTAGAAGAGTAAATAGAACTAACGTTTCTATTTATTGCCCTACTGCAGTTTTAATCGTTAACGTTTGTCTATGGCTTTCTCTTTACTCCGGCATATTTGTGTCTGTGTAGCAGTTGTGTCCTGTTTTTACACCCAAGCGCAGAATTCCTCAACCGAGCTTCCCACCGAGCTTCCGGGTCAGATTATCATTCATTATGAAAAAATGGATGACCGTGGCGCCAGGGGCCATGAAATTACGCTAGAACATAAGCGGCTGGCAGAGATGATATCGACCCGGCTAAACACACCCATTAAGAAGGTTCGTCCCGTCTTCCCAAAAATTGTTGACCAAATGATCCGGGCCAACCAGACCGAAGCCGAATTAAAGATGAACACAAAACCCACGGCCAATAGACAGGCCCGGGAGAAAGAAGATTTTAATTTTTCGCGATCACTGATCTTGCACCTCGCCGATGATAATGCTAATCTCCAACTACTTTTAGACCGCCTCAATAAAGACAATGAATTTGAAGGCTTCAAAATCATTCAGGCGGAGCCTGTCCAGTTAAGCTACACAACGCTGACTCCAAATGATCCCCTTTATTCCAGTCAGTGGGCCCACCGTGTGACCGAAGCTGCCAAGGCATGGGATACGGAAACAGGCGATGCCGCTGCCATGATCTGTATAATCGACACAGGGATCGACATGAATCATGAAGACCTCAAAAGCAACATCCATCCCAAAGCTTACGATTTTGTGGACATCGACACGGAATTGTACCGCAGCTATGGATATGAACTTATTGCTGAGGAAGATTATACTGTTCCAGACGCTGATCCGACGGATTACAATGGCCATGGTACCCACGTGTCAGGTATCGCGGCGGCATCGGGAAACAATGGAAGTGGCATTGCAGGCGTTTGCCACACGTGTTCTATATTACCGGTCCGAGCTGGTTTCAGTATTCTTTATGGGGGTTATGAGCGCGGCATTTTAACTCATGAGAATATTGCTAACGCTATTATCTATGCAGCAGATAACGGGGCGACCGTAATCAACATGAGCTTTGGTGGTGGCGGATCACTTTTGATGAAAGAGGCAATCGACTATGCCCATGGCAAGGGGGTCTTGTTGATAGCGTCGGCCGGCAATTCAGGAAGCAATAGCATATCCTATCCAGGCGGGTATGACAATGTTATTTCAGTGGCCTCCTCGGATTCGGATGACCGCCTTTCTTATTTCTCCACGTTTGGGACTTGGGTGGATCTAACGGCACCCGGAGGAAACATATTATCAACCATTCCACGGACAGGGGGAGATAACTCGAATTCCAGCGGATATACCGCGCTCAGTGGGACTTCCATGGCATCTCCTTATGTTGCCGGAATTGCTGGCTTGTTGAAGTCCAAAAATCCAAACTATACAAGAGAAGACATCGTAGCGCTAATTCAAAACAGTTGCGATAATATAGACGCTAAGAATCCAGCGTATGTGTCTATGCTGGGCTCGGGACGAGTGAACGTCAGCAAGGCAATTAATGGGAGTCCAGGGCCGAACATCGTATTAAGTACGTCCGATTTTGCTGAAATATCAGGCAACAAAAATGGAGTCATTAATGCGGGCGAGTCCGTATCATTAACCATTGGTGTGAAGAATACATGGCAAGATGCAAATGCAGTAACGGCAACGTTAACCACGACAGACGCTTATGCAACACTGACTCAGTCATTCGCTAATTTTGCTAACATTCCAGCCGGTGCGACTAAAAACAATTCCGCTTCACCCTTTACTTTCGACCTGAGTCCCTCAACTCCGGATCAGCGCATAATACAGTTCAATCTGCGAATCGATTATGATGGGATGGTAAAACAAATACCTATCACCGTTCAGGTTTTTGCAAGTCGGAAACTGGAAGTTCCTAAGACCTATTTCACCATTCAAGCCGCGATTAATGCTGCGAAAAACGGCGATGAAGTTGTTGTAAGTCCAGGGATCTACTATGAGAATATCAATTTTCTCGGTAAAAAGATTTCGGTAGTTTCTTTGGCCGAAAGCGTAGGAGATGGAAGCATCATTGAAAAAACAATCATCGATGGTTCACGGCCGTTGAACATTAATCAATCCAGCGTTGTGACCTTTCAAAATGGAGAAAATAGTCAATCCGTTCTGGCTGGCTTTACAATTCGCAGAGGGAACGGAAACACCGGTGGAAGTTATTCCGGTGGTGGGGGAATTTACTGTGTATCGGCTGGTCCTACGATAAGAAATCTGATTGTTCGGGAAAATACTTTGACGCGAGGGGGATCGGGGGGAGGTATATTAGTTGTCAACGGACTTCCGAGCTTATACAAAATTGTCCTTCAGGACAATAAGCACTCTGCGAGCATCTATCTCAGCAATGTTTCAAATACCAGCACACCGATGCTTGAAAATATCCAGATTGCGCGGGCGATTGATGCCGATGGAATTTATGTGTCCTCCTCCGTAATCCGGGTAAAAGACATTACGGTGGAGAATTCCGTTGGAACCGTAGCCGCAGGGTTATTCGCTATTAATTCTACTGTCCATATCGATAGCGCCCGGATCACGGGTAACACCAGAGGTATTGATGTACGTTCGTCGGCAAGATTCACCGTTCGGAATTCAATTGTGTCAAACAACGGTATCGGTGGTGGCATTTGGTGCAGCAATGCTTCCCAGATCGAATTAATCAACACGACAGTTGCCGATAATAAGCTAACCAATCATTATGGCGGAGCGGGTATTTTTATTACCGATGGCTCCAGTAAAGTGACAAGCGTCAATTCAATTTTTTATAACAATTTATGGACGGAGTATAACACCGGCATCGTCAGACCTAATTCTATTTCTTTTTTAAACAACGGTGGTGAGTTGACTGTTGCTTATTCTGATTTGGAAGGCGGCCGCGAAGGAGTGAAATTTTTTTCAGGCTCGTCGAATGTAAAAGTCAACTGGCTTGACGGAAATATCTCCGGAAATCCGCTTTTTTTCCGGCCAGCCACCAACGACTTTCACCTTACGGCCGGCTCCCCTTGCCTCGCCTCGGGTGTGGCGCGATTTGAATACAATGGAAAGGTGTTGGTCGATCTGGCAGAATGGCAATATTCTCCACCAAAACCCAATATGGGGGCGTATCTTCTCAACGAGCCTTATGTACAAGCTGCATTTAAGGCCGACAAAATCCTGGGTAATCTTCCGTTATCAGTTCAGTTTACAGACGAATCGTATGGATTTCAAACCGGCACTGTGTCTACATGGGGATGGGATTTCGGAGATGGCATTACGGCCACTGGCAAAAGTCCACTGCACGTCTACACGAAGAAGGGTGAATATACGGTGCGGCTAATTGCCAGCAACAATACATATGTTGATGAGGAAGTAAAAATAGCCTACATCAAAGTGACCGGCACCGATACTCTGCATGTTGCTACGACAGGATCTAATATTACCGGGAATGGTACGAAAGCAAGTCCCTACAAGACAATTCAATTTGCAATTGACAAGGCAAACAATGATGACCTTGTC
>DASQTN010000308.1:0-4630 GCA_035641895.1 Chryseolinea sp.
AAGGCAGCAGGAGGATATCAATTCCTGACAAAGCCCGCGTATCAGGCCAGCATTGGGATCATGCTGAAACAGCAATCGAAAAAACGGCTTTCTACATCGGCGATGGAAACACTTTCGATCATCGCCTATAAACAGCCGATCTCCAAGACAGAGATAGAGAATATCCGGGGCGTAAATTGTGACTACGCTGTACAAAAGTTACTGGACAAAGGCCTTATTGAAATCACTGGAAAAGCAGAGACGATAGGTCGGCCAATGCTTTACGGCACTACAACGAAATTTATGGAGTACTTCGGTCTCAACGACATTGCACAATTACCGACTCCCAAAGAATTCGTAACCGAAGTAAATTCAATCGGTGAGAACCTGGATCAAAGCGAAGACTTGAATCAAAGGGAAACCTTGGATCAATTGGATCAAAAGGAACCTAATGGCGAAGCGTAATCCACCCAAAGGCGCCGGAAGGCGCTCAGCATCCCCTAAAAAAAATTTTAGCGGAAAACCAGATAGCAGGCCTCGTAAGTCAGGCCCAGGAAGACCATACGGAGATTCTCCTTCCAGGTCTTTCAGCTCTGATAAAGGGGAACGCCCAAGGTCTAGCAAGAAATTCGATACCAATCGATCCGAAAATTCCTCCGGTGACGAAAAACGTCCTTATCAGAAAAAGAAAAGTTTTTCGTCCTCAAATTTTAGCGGGAAAACTGATAGCAGACCTCGAAAGTCAGCGCCAGGAAAACCATACCGCGATTCTCCTTCCAAATCTTTTGGTTCGGGGGAACGGCCAAGGTCCAACAGAAAATTCGATAGCGATCGTTCGGAAAATTCATCCGGTGACGAAAAGCGTCCTTATCAGAAAAGTAAAAGTTTTTCGTCGTCAAATAGTGACCGACCCCGTCGAAAATTTGATTCGGGTGAATCCAAGGGCGATCGCCCTTACAAAAAGTTTGATAGGAAAGATTCAAACGAAAAACCGTTTAAGCAGGAAGGATTTAAGAAAGGCGGCCCTTCGACAGCCTTAAGGCGAGAAAGCCATTATAAAAAATTCGACGAACCATCTGAGCCTTCTAAACGAAAAAGCGAATCAAGTTTTTCAGAACGAAAAGCAACGGAAAGCCTTAAGAAAGCTGAAAGTGGTAAGGAGAAAGTAAGGACAGATGTTGAAGCCCCCCTGCAAACAGGAAAAATCAGGCTTAATAAATTTATCGCGAATAGCGGAGTTTGTTCGAGGCGCGAGGCTGATGAGCTGATTAAAATGGGCATAATCTCCGTAAACGGAAAAACCATTACCGAATTAGGTTATAAAGTAAACCCGGGAGATGAGGTTCGACACGAGAGTAGAGTGCTCCGGGCGGAAAGGCCGGTATACATCCTGATGAACAAGCCGAAGGGATTTCTCACCACCACAAACGACCCGCAGGAACGCAACACCGTTATGCACCTCCTCGGAAATAGTATTAAGGAACGCGTGTATCCTGTCGGTCGCCTCGACCGCAACACAACGGGCTTGCTATTGCTCACAAATGATGGAGACTTGGCAGACAAGCTGATGCATCCTTCATACAATGCCAAGAAAATTTATAAGGTCGAGCTCGACAGGCCATTAACAAAAACGGATGCCCAACTCATATTAGAGGGCGTGCAATTAGAGGAAGGACGAGCGATGGTGGATGACCTGGCTATTCTTTCAGAGGATAAGAAAACCGTTGGTCTTGAGATTCACATTGGCTGGAACCGGGTGGTGCGTCGAATTTTCGAAGCCTTGAACTACGACGTGAAAAAGTTGGACCGGTCTGTCTACGCTGGCTTAGACAAAAAAAACCTTGGCCGAGGAGAATGGCGATTTTTGACGAAAGAAGAGCTTGTGAGGTTAAAGCATTATAAATAATGCAACCGCGTTCCATTTAAGCATTCTCCAAAACAATTCTGAACTTGCTACCTTTTCCTAGTTCAGAATCAACGAAGATTATTCCTTTGATTTTATTCAGAGCCTCCTTTACAATGTAAAGGCCAAGCCCTGTTCCTTCCGGATCATCTGACGCCCGGAAAAACATATCAAATATTTTCGGCACGTTTTCCGTTGAAATACCCCTACCGTTGTCTTCTACAGAAATTTCAACAGTGTGCCGGTTCCTTTTGAAAGTTACCTGAATGAATGGATTAGGTTGATCGAGATTATGATACTTTACTGCATTTGTCAGCAGGTTGTTGAGAATTATTTTAACCTGATTATAATCAGACTTAAAAGTATGACTAGGATGAGCCTGGTAGTTCAAAAATATTGACGACGCACCTTTATTAAATCTTATATCAGCTGTCAACTCTTCAATGAGTACCCTCAAATCCAGTTCTTCTATTTTGACATCTATCTTTTTGCTTCGGGATAAATTAAGAATATCACTAATGATCAGGTCGAGTTTCTTGATCCTTTCTTCAATGATATTCATGAAAGTTCGTGCTTTCTCCTCCTGCAATTCGATCCTGCCTAAATAAGTGAGTCCAAGAATTGAAGCGATGGGAGTTCTTAGGTCATGCGATGTACTCGAGAGAAAACTGTCTAGCTCTTTATTTTCTTCATTCAATTTTTGACGTTCATCCTCCAGGAACCACATCACCATGCTCATACCCATGAGAGAAATCAACAAAAGGTCAACTGTTCCAAAGAGGTCAGGCCCCAGAACTTGTGGTCCCAATAGATTAAGCAGCCTTATGGTAAAATTATAAAGCTGGTAAATACTGAAAATGATCAAGGAACCTGTAAGCAATTGCTGGCCGAATCCTTTAGAGAATTTTTTATTTGTCCAAACCACGATGCCAGCCACTAGGAACCCTATCCCAGTAATAATCGCCCTGCTACCATTACTAATGAGATAGTGAAAAAACACACCTGATTGACTGAAGGCGACAATAGAAAACAGGGCAATAATAAATGACACGAGAAGGATCAAACTGAATCGTTTCCGGGAAAACGCCCTGTCATATATGAGTTCATATGTTCCCCGCAGGATAAATATTATCTGTAAAAAACAACACAGTTGGGCAACGGTGCTCAATATTGTCCTAGGCGTTGATCGGTCATCTAACAAAAAAATCGTCACGAATCCAGAACTGGCAATGTAGCCGGCAAAAACAAGCCAGCTGTACGACCACGTATGTAGAAATAACCGACGGTAAAGAATTCCGAAATATCGAAAAATGAAAAAGAAGATCAAGCCGAGAATGACTTCGGAAAGATGGATGTAAATTAAACGTGTTTCGTATTCTGAAAGCTCAGACGAACCCATTCATTCAGGTTTTAAGGAAAAATTAAGTGCAAGAACACAAATACTCTATGCTAAATTATCAAAAATGCTCATTTGCCAGTGATAAAAAAAGCCTCGACAGGAGGCTTTTAAGTGGTGATGGAGGGAATTGAACCCCCGACACAAGGATTTTCAGTCCTTTGCTCTACCAACTGAGCTACATCACCAAAAATGAGGCACAAAAGTATGTAAATTTCAATTCCATGCAAAGTCTGGCCAGGATTAAATGGATGGAGTGGGTTTTCAGGAATTTATGCATATTCATACTTTATCATTCATTTTATACGTTCACACTGCTTGGTGAATTATCAGGCCAATAAGTATTAGATTTCATAAGTATGTCGGTATGATTCAACAGATCGCATTTATAATTATTCTTGTTGCTGCAATTTATGTAATGCGCAAGCGCGTGCTATTTATATACAAGACCATCAATTTGGGTAAAGACAAATTGATGGCCGATAAGCCAGGCGAGCGGTTAAAAAATATGCTGTTGGTCGCTTTCGGCCAAAAGAAAATGTTCAAACGCCCTGTGCCTGCAATCCTCCATCTTTTTATTTACATAGGTTTTTTAGTCATTAATTTAGAAGTGTTGGAATTTGTCATCGATGGGCTAGTGGGCACGCATCGAATCTTTGCTCCTTTTTTGGGAGGCCTTTATAATATTTCGATGAATATATTCGAGTTTCTCGCCGCGGCTGTTCTGGCGTCATGCGTTATCATGCTCCTGCGAAGAAATGTGCTGAAGTTAAAGAGATTTCAGTCCGCCGAACTCACCTCGTGGCCCAGACGCGACGCCAACATTATTTTGATAACTGAAATTGTCCTGATGGTAGCAATTCTTGGGATGAATGCTGCTGATCAGATATTGCAAGCAAGATCGGTAGAACACTATACCGCTACTGGACCACTGTTTTTTAGCAGCTTCCTCACGCCAGCCCTTCAGAATCTTGCTACACCAACATTAATTTTTGTCGAACGTGCAGCTTGGTGGTTTCACATCGTCGGTATTCTAGGCTTCGCCATCTACATTACTTATTCGAAGCATCTGCACATTTTCCTGGCGTTCCCAAACACTTACTTCGCAAATCTGGAGCCGCAAGGAGAAATAAAAAACATGCCAGTGGTCACTCACGAAGTGAAAACGATGCTCGGCCTTACAGAAGCAACAACCACTGCGCCCACCGTCCCAGGAAGGTTTGGCGCAAAGGATATCAATGACCTGACTTGGAACAATCTATTAGGGGCTTACGCTTGCACCGAATGCGGACGCTGTACCGCCGAATGCCCCGCGAACATCACGGGCAAAAAGCTCTCGCCACGAAAAATTA
>DASQTN010000309.1:0-6327 GCA_035641895.1 Chryseolinea sp.
TGGCCGCTCAGCGAATCTCAATGCATTTAACCTCCGTATTTTCTCTGCGCTAAAAAGTGTCCAAAACTACGCTCCACTCACATTCAACAAATGCGTTTTATCCCGATATGCCTCCTCACCACAAACTAACCACGCGGCGCCGAGGGCTGTAGCACGCGGATGATCCGAAATTAAAATTCTCCTCTCAGGCAATTCTAATTTCATAATCTCAAGAAACAACCTGCTCTTCGTAAAACCTCCTACCACAATTAAATTTTCCACCTCAAGATTCCTATCAATTAGATCAATGGAAATCTTTTGCCAACGTACCAGCTGCCTGATCAGATGATGTTGAGCTTCCTCGAAACTCTGAAACGCAGAATAATCAGTAGGGGAGAGATTCGCATGTAATTCAGGACCTGTACCCTCCATCCCCAACGGACGAAATTTAACAAATGACTTTTCTTCCTTTAGTTTTTGATATAAAGAAATATTGAACTTAACGGTTTTATAAAACTCCGGATCCAAATTAAAATGAGCGGCAAGCTCGCGTTGTTGCAGTTCGTGCTCATGCCCTAAGAAGATTCTCGACGCCTTAACAGGTTTCCCGTCAAAGGTTAAATAGCACAGGCAATCCTGCGATAATTCCGTACTGGATAACAATTCATCATTGAAGGGATTAAAGCAAATATTCCAGGTTCCCGACGAAAGTAAAAGAAATTTTTCCTTCATGACCGCGAGGTAGGGCATAAGGGCCGCGGAGCTATCATGGACGCCCACGCCGACTCGGATATTCATACCGTTGTGAGAGTGCTCAAGAGTGTAGTCGGCGCGATGAATGGCAGGAAAAAACTGTTTCACATTTTCATTGTAGACCCAGTGGTGATAATCTTTTTTTTCAAAGTCCCAAAGCATAGTGTGACACCCAATGCTGGTGATATCGGAGAATTTCTTTTTTGTAAGAAGATAAGTGAAATATTGTGGAAAATGCAACGATGTAGCTATACTCGAAAACAGGTTGGGCTTTTCTCGTCTAAGCCAATATAATTGCAAGCCCGAATTTAAAAGGCCAAGAAAGGGGGACGCGGTTTTTGTCAATAGATCATTGTCGCTGTTATAAAGGGTAAGAAATTCGCGCTTGCAATGTTCCGGGAGCGGTTTTAGGTAGTTGTAAAAGCCCAGCACTTTTCCATCCCGATCAAGGTGTGCCATGCTCGCTCCATAGGCTGAAAAGTTGATACGTGTAACAGTAAATTCCTTATGATTAAGGTAATGATCGAGCTTGGCATGTACCCACTTGGTTAACGCACTTAAATTTTCCGAAGGAAATCCATCCTCATCGTTGACTTCAGGAATAATTTCAGTTTGTTCTTCTATGACATGAAAATCCTGATCAAAAACCAAAACTTTTTTAGTGGTTTTGCCAATATCAAAGATTACGGTTACTGCTTGTCTGCTCAAGGCTATAAATTTTTAGGGAATATGCACAAAAATGAGCGGTGTGAGATATTTTCTTGTACAAAAAATGACACGCTGCCGGGTGGTATAAAAAACAATTCTGCCGGGTACGGCTATCAACAGCAAATTAGGGTTTAGTCGTCTTGCGGGCTGTCCTGTGTTGTCATGTTTGATAAACAATTCCCGAGTAGGCCATAAGCACAGGATACATACATTTGGCATCGCCGCTTATTTTACCATTATTTACCTATGGCCAAAACCTTAAAACAACAATTAGCTGAAGTCAACGAGTATGAGCGGGAACCTATACCTCCTTCTCAACTCAAATCTTCGAAAAGCTTTTTGGGAATGTACGCCGGTGAGCACACCGCCGGAACCGAATATGTTATAGGACCTTTGTTTGTAGCCCACGGCGTTAGCGCAGCAGACCTGGTCAGTGGACTGATATTGGGAAATTTGCTGGCTGTCCTGAGTTGGGCTTTTCTATGCGCACCCATAGCTACCAAACTTCGCCTGACGCTATATTATCAACTCGAAAAGATTTGTGGTATTAATCTGACACGCATATATAATTTGGTCAATGGGTTGATGTTTTGCTTTTTGGCCGGTTCCATGATTGCAGTATCGGCAACCGCCGTCGGCATCCCGTTTAATTTTCCTATGCCTAAACTTACCGATATGTATCCCACCAGCATTGGTTGGGTAGTTACCGTTTTTGTTGTTGGCTCGGTTATCACATTGATAGCAATCCTAGGTTATGAACGTATTGCGCGATTTGCCAATATTGCCGCACCCTGGATGATCGGCGTTTTTTTAGCGTCTGCTCTTGCTGTGTTGCCTGAGCTTGGTGTAAAATCTGTTGGAGACTTTTGGCGGGTTGCTAATGAATTAATCTGGACTGGTGTCCCGCTTGAAGGGCAGGATAAATTTACTTTCTGGCATGTTCTGTTCTTTGCGTGGTTTTGCAACATGGCGATGCATATTGGTATGGCCGATATGTCCATTTTGAGATATGCGCGGAAGTGGACCCATGGATTTACATCTGCCGCGGGGATGTTCGTCGGACATTTTTTAGCGTGGATGGCCTCCGGAATTTTGTATGCGGTTTACCTGAAACAAAATACGGGGGAGTTTGCACCTGGTCCTATTTCTTATTATGCTGCGGGTTTTGCGGGTGCCGCGTGCGTTGTAATTGCTGGCTGGACAACCGCGAATCCCACGATCTACCGGGCTGGTCTGGCTATTCAGGCGATGATGCCTAAAACTACAACCTGGAAGGTGACGTTGGTGGTTGGGCTGGTAACGACGATGGCTGCGTGCTTTCCAGCGCTGGTGATGAGGTTATTAGACTTTGTTGCGCTGTATGGTCTGGTTTTGATGCCGATGGGCGCGATCATCTTTGCTGACTTTTATTTGGCAAAACAAGTGGGATTTGCCGACAATTACGCATTAAAATCAGGAAGCACATTTAATATCCCGGCCGCTTTGACCTGGATATTAACGCTCGCGTTCTGCCTCGGTCTAAATATGTTCGCGAGAATCGAAATCTTTTTTCTCGGTTTGCCTGGATGGTTTGTTGCGATCATCCTGTACGTTGTGCTGAGCAAATTCCTGCAACAGAAAAATTTAAAGAAAATTAGCGTATGAAGATCATCATGACCCTTCTTGCCATAGTGGCGCTAGGCTTGACCATTATACCTTCGATGCTGGTTTTTGCCGGAAAGATGGAATTGGACATGTACAAAAATCTTATGACAGCCGGCACAATTCTTTGGTTCGTTGCTGCTCCGATTTGGTTTAGTGAAAAAACAAAATCCGCGTAAGGCTTCTTTAAATCAACTCGGGAGAACTACAAAAATCCTATCGGATGGTCAAACTTTTTCTACGCGGATTTCGTGCGGCTGAAGCGTAAATAAGGTTTTCCGAAACATTACCTGCTTAACGCCGGACGTGTGATTAGCCAGCATCAGTTTGTAAACCGAATCTTTTTGTAATAACATGCCGTCTACGTCCAAGGGTTGGGTACTATGAGTATGGATAACCTCTGACCCGCCGGATATAATTTCACGAAGCACATCATAAACAGGATATTTTTCATTTGTACTCGATAAAATACCTTGGCTTCCAACAGTTTGAAAAAGTGTAATGTAATTCACATCCGACTGCGCCAAAGTTTTAATGCTTCCCAACGTGAAGGCTGCTGCAAACGCAGTTTGTTGCCTGGGATCAAACCTTTGATCCTTGGTTAATATTCGGTCTTTGCTGACCGTCGCTGCGGGATTAAAGCGTTTTTTCAAAGTCAGTGACCCTATGCCAATTGGTTTTGATTCTCCATACAGATGTCGTGCGGATCGAACCGTGTCAGCTTGCGCTGCGATGTTTTCGATGATAGTTAAATCATCCGTAGCATGTTCCTGCGGATCAACGCAATAGGTCACAAAATCCAAATTGCTTGCGTCAAATACATTACAGTTTAATTCGCGATAGTTATAGTCTGTGCCCGCTCCAATTTCAACCTTGTTAAAATATCTCCTTAGTAGCTCGGTTTGATCGATCAGTGCTTGGATGGTAGCCGGAGCACCGACACTTAGCAAAATGATACGCGAGATATCCGGTTTTATTTCTGGTATCGACGAACAAAAAGCCCGCAGGTGTTCTGTATCCGCAATGTGAAGCGCTATTTCAAGTGGCAACGCCAAAGTTTTCGCAGTGAGGAAGTCGATGTTAAATTGTTCGAGCCACCCGGGTAACGACGGTTGAACTTCAACGCGATAGTGACTTAGGTTCAAAGATTTTAGCGATTCGACCGCTTCGGGCGATAAAATACCTGTTTCCGTTGAAGCAGAAACTCCTATTTTCGGAAGTTGATATTTTTTTTCAACAACGACAATTTCTATCGGTACGTCGTCTTGAAATGGAACTGAGGCCAATTGAGACTCTGCTTTAAAAATAACTTTCTGATGGACTTTCTCGCCCTTTGTGAGTAGAGCAGGGAATGGTCTTGAAAGCGGCGTACAAAATGTCTTGTAAGAGGCATCACACCAGTTTCTTTGATCCTCTGTTTCAAAGACGTCGCCTTCGTATTGCAAAACATACCAATGGTATTGACATCGCCACCGAAATCCACGTAAATCTTTGAAAGGATTTTCCGCAGAAATCATGACAGGAAAAGTTTTTTTTATTTGAGATCCGTCCGGATGCAAAAGCTCGCATGGATACCCCGCGGTATATTTAATTGGATGTAAAACACAAATCCCAGCCCTGTTCTTCAATACATCGGTCAACGCTTCTCCGTTGACTTCAAATGTTATCGTGCTGTCGGATGTGCCTAAGATCTGCACATGCCACTGAAAAATTTTTATTCCGTTTAATTCGTAAAAGCAGTCATATTGAATTTCAAAATGATCGTCGTACTCGTGAATAATCTCATTTTCGATTGTATGCTCATAGGTAAACCAATTTTGGTCGCGCAATGCCATGTAGATACTTCGAACGACTTCAACTTCTCCATAATTGATATGGCGAATGAATCCATTTCGATATCCCACAGAAAATACGCCCGCTTTGAGTATCTGCAAATCATTTATTAGGTTAGGTGCTTGCCTTATCATACTGTAAGTGCTAACGATTTATAAACTGATCAACGTTTTCACGCGTAATTTTAAGTAATCCTGTATTAATGTTGTAAGGGATGCTCGTAATTCCGGCCTTAGCATCATTTTGTGCAAGTGGATTAGTATGGTGTACCATATCGTATAAAAACTGCGCGCCGTACCAGGTAAAAAGTTCTCGCTTTTGACCAGCAAGCATCTGAATAACGCCGTCCTTGACAAGTTGCAAATGTTCAGGTTCCCAATCCACTGTTGTGATTTTTATTTTTCCTGCCTTCCCCGCTTCTTTCACCGCCAATGCGATGCCTGGACCTGAATTGGAATCAAACCCACAAATTCCTGCAATGTCCGGATGAGCAACTAACAGATCGGAAGTGATTCTCGCAGCTTCCTCTACGTTTGCCTTATCATCAAATTTTCCCACGATTTGAATTTCCGGATATTTTTTTAGAACACTTAATAATCCATCAAAGCCTTGTTCCATGTTGACGAGTCCCAGGATACCCATGTATGCAATCTTACCTTTTCCTCCTGTCAAGCGCACCATTTCTTCTCCCTGCATTTTACCAATTTCATACCAATCTGTTCCAAGAAACGCATGCCGGTTAGAACCAGGGATATCTGAATCATATACCACTGTCGGAATTCCTGCTGCGACCGCTTTGTTAATTACCTGAGCGATCGCCGGATCCGTTCCGTTGATTAGCAACCCCGTTGGCCTGGTGCCGATAACTTCTTCGATCGTATTAATTTGTGCTGGCACATCCCAATCAGCAGGCCCTAAAATAGAAACCTTAACCTTGCGAGCCTCACCCCAGCGTTTAAAAGCTGCCTGGTCGTGATTTACGTACATCGGCATCGTCACAGCAGTTGTTACCATTACATATTCCTCATTCTTAATGTCGACTGGTTCTTCCGATGTATTGGCGTTAAGACTTCCGCTAGTTTGATTTTTTGGAGGCAGTTCGCAGGCGGAAGCAAAGAAAAGAAGGGCGCCAGATAAAATTAATATCTTCATAAGAAAAATTTTGTTGGTGACTTACCCGCGCTAGCAAGATAAATTTTAACACAGAGCGTCTCTATTTAATTTCAGAATATTTTTTCTGCAGGTATTTGTCGAGCCATAACGTGGCGATCAGAATGAGACCAAGTATAATTTCCTGCCAGTACCCCGACACTCTCGCAATCACCATGATATTAGAAATTAATCCCATGAACAATGCGCCCAGTAAAGCGCCTGGGATTTTTCCCTGGCCGCCGGTAAGGGTCGCGCCACCCA
>DASQTN010000310.1:0-5587 GCA_035641895.1 Chryseolinea sp.
ATAGCGACTGCTCAGGATTACGACCGCAAAAAGTGCGGACGATCGTAAAAGATGGGTGGGCATAGCGTTACGAAAGCCTTACACATCATCTCAGGACTTAACCTTCAGCATACAAAACATTTCGTCATCATTTTTATACCACTCCACGCAGGGTTTTGTCTTATCAAGATTTTCTTCTTTCATCATCTCATGAAAAACATCCTTGATAGTATCCGTTTTCTGACGCCAGTCTAATACCGTTACCGTCAAATATTTTCCCTTTTCAATGGTATATCTTTGGCATTTATTTTTTTCAGCCTCTCCCTTATTTTTTTCTTCAACGGCGGCAATGTACACAACCTTATTGTCTGGTGTCATGTAGGAAATTCCATAATAAGATCTGTTTAATCCTTCGGGTACCATCTCTATCAATGAATCAAACGCCTCTCCTATTCCCTCGGGAAAAGTTTTCACTTGAAAACCGAACGCGTCGATATCTTTATTAATGTTATAAGTCTTCATAGCGCTTCAGATTAAAACTTTTTTCCAAACATACCATCGCAAAGGGTATCATTACGGGTGTAGATGCGCCATTCATGAGGGGTAATTTACCATGACAATCTAATGGTGACGGTGAAGTGATCCCGATTCGAAATTTAACGGTTTTAGATCGACGACCTCGATTTCATTCTTGCCCTCATGAATTCGTAAAAATTGATTCGGCTTGATATTTCGGAACACCTGAGTTTTATTATCAGGATGCCATTGAATTGTCAATTCATCAATTACGTCGGCATGGCCCAGACCGATCTCTTTTCGTAAAGGCGAAGCACCAAAGCTACCGCCGGAGTTTACATCTCTGGAGATCTCTTTTAACTTACCATTCGCCCGGCACGAGATTTTAATCGTTGATCCGATAACATTAAGATTTTTTTCCCTTACCAGGTCGATTGAAATCCAGTTGTTTTTTATGTTTTGACCCGGGTTCAAATAAAAAGAGTTGTGAAACGAATCACCCTTGTAGGCGCCACCCATTTCAATGTAGATATCCTGATCCCCATCATTGTCTATGTCTGCAAAAGCAATGGCATGCCCTTTCTGTAAGTGGCCGACCCGAGCGGACGTAGTGACATCGATGAATTTTTTGCCCGCTACGTTCTTAAACATTTTATTCGGCACAATCGATTCTAATTCAGGGTTGCCGGTTCCTAAATAAAAATCAAGGAACCCATCATTATCGATATCACCAAAATTGGCAGACATGGCGAATGCTGTTTTATTGGTCCCAGCTTTTTTAGACACGTTTGTAAACGTTCCATCCTGATTATTACGGTAAAGGAGAATCGTGCCCGACGTTCCGTTAAAAATTTGCAATGCCTCGGCTGCTGAATAGGTGGTGATGGGCTTGTCAAACGTAAAGTCACCCATGAGAATGTCAAGCCATCCATCATTGTCATAATCCCAAAACCACGTGGGGAAAGTTCTGGCAAAACTGTCTTTCAACTTTGCGCCTTGGGTTACATCTTCGAATAATGGAACGTTCCCGTCAAGACCCTTATTTTTCAACAAATAACGTTCACCAGACAAACTCGCAATTAAAATGTCCTTGTAGCCATCATTATCATAATCGCCGGATGCAACACCCTTTATAAATCCCTTAACGTTGCACCCCGCCTGCTCGGCAACATTTATAAATGTACCGTTCTTGTTGTTTAAATAAAGTTCGCATGGATGCTCACCCGACGAAGCATTTCCTTCCCAGGTTTCATTGCCGATGAAAACATCTGCCCATCCATCATTATTGAAATCATTCCAAGTAGCAGTTTGTGTCGGATGAAAGGACAACAGACCACTTTGCGTTGTAACATCTGTAAAGGTTCCATCGCCGTTATTTTTTAGAAGCGAATTAGGCTGCTGCCCATAATTGCCACGAAGCCATGCACCGCGCAAAACAAAAATATCCTTGAAACCGTCATTATTGTAATCGACCTGTACGATGTTTAGCCCCCCCGTTAGATCTTTTAACCTCGACTCTTCAGATTGATCGATGAAGCCGCCGGCCTGGTTGTTTCGAAAAAAATGCATCGGTTCGTCCAATCCCCAACTTGACGTTACAATGTCCAGATAGCCATCATTGTCAAAATCTTCGACGATGACGCCCCCTGCCATATTGTTTAAATCCAAATTTAAAAGTCCCGCAACATCCCTGAAAGGTTTCAATGTAAAAGTCGTGTCGTCTAAAACATCCCCTACAGACAGATCCGGTAATAAGTAAGCAGCCGGTACTTTAGCAGGATACTCACCCAGCGTCATATACGCAATGTTGAGAAGCCATCGATACTCAAGGTTATCGGGATAATTTTCAAGTAACTTCTCATACATTCGAATAGCGCCGCGTGACCCTTCCGGTAGTTTGTGCAATCCTTCCCCTTGAATAGGAAAAATACAGGTTTCAGGAGAATGGTTAGCAACGCAATTAGTCCGCTCTCCATCTCTCAAATATGCAAGGGCTAATTGTACTTTTAGCTTGTCCATGCCTTTGATGCCTTGACTATCAATCCTTGATATCTGTTCCTCCAACAACTTAATTGCTTCCTGTTCTCGTCCTAACCCGATCAATGCATAACATTTGTTATATGTAAAAATCATTTTATCCTGACGGCTGGAAGTATTCCGGATGATTGAATCATAATATTCAAGTTGAGGTTCTAAAGCATAGTAATTATCAGCGCTTGAATAAACAGCGCGTTGACTTTTCAAAAGTTCGATCATTTCGTCATGAGATGAAGGTGTTGAATTGCAAGACCAGAAGCTTACAATAAAACCAATTCCTATAACCCCATTAAGAAATATTGACTTCACCGGACTCTTCACATGCTAACTTAAAACCCGTACTGTATGACTAATCTTTTTTTATCAAAATGCCCGACATGCTTTCATCTTGGATAAGGGTCCTGCTGGAAGAAGAAAGATAGCCACTTCCATAATAGAACTCGTGCTTCCTTTTTTTTCCGTTTTTCAGTGTGATGATTGCAAAATTTGAAAGTGCTGTCGGCGAAACAATATTTGGTGCCGTCGCTGGGATATTGTCGGATGTCGAAAAGGCTTTCAAACTATCCCGATTTTGCGTGACCAGCAACAATGATTTTCCGTTACCTAACATAAGTCGGGACAACGCTTTCGTATCGCCGTTAACAAAAAAGCCGGATTGTGTAGCAGACACCGGTTTAAAATTTCCAGTTCCATCCCCTTGAAGGTAATTTCCAATTCCAGCATCGTAGAAGCCCGATAGTGTTTCTGATGCATATGAATTTCCCACAGCAAGAATATCCAGATTACCATCCTCGTTTACATCGGTCACAACGGTACCGAACATAGGTGAGTACTGCGCTTCGACCGGAAGGAGTTTTACGTTAAAATTATTATTACCCCTGTTTTCAAGGTAGATAGAAGCAAGCAACGTGCTTTTCATCGTCAATGCGCTTGCCAGTAGTCCTTCCGGTATGAGGTCTTTGATGCCCATGGCGCCGTACTCCGCATAACGTTGTGTGACACCGCGCAGCTTTACGATTTGGCCAGTCAAAGTTTCCCTTGGGTGAACCGGGTACTCCTGCCCTTGAACGTACCTGCACAGTATTGGATCCATCGAGCCATTGTCATCAAAGTCTTTAGCATAAATGCATACAGGTTCATTTACGGATGCTTTGTAAATTGAATTTAATCCGAGGTTTCCGACGACATAATCGATATCCTCATCGTTATCGAAATCACCGCCTGCAATACTATTCCACCATCCAGTAGTTTCCGGAAGCTTTAAGGGTGTGAAAGATTTTCCCCCTTCGTTAATAAAAAATGTGATCGGCATCCACTCCCCAACGACTGCGAGATCGGACCAGCCATCATTGTTGATATCAGACCAAAGGGCAGCAGATACCATTCCCACCTTGCTTAACGCCGGTGAAAATTTATCGGTGGAATTTTCAAATTTTCCCCTCCCATCATTTATCAACAAATAACTCTCCGGTGATTCAGGATAACGCTGTGGAACAATTCTTCCCCCTACAAACAAATCGAGATCTCCATCGTGATCGAAATCATTAGCAACGACACAACTTCCGCTGCTTTCAATTTTTGGCAAGGCAGTTGAGTCATACTGAAATTTCCCATTCCCTATATTTCGATATAGACGGTCCTGATAATTCTCCTTCCTGTTTTTAAACTCGGAGCTTCCGCTTACACAATACAAGTCCTGGTCACCGTCCTGATCAACGTCAAACAACAACAAGCCCATGTCTTCAGCTTCTTTTGCTTGGAGTGAGTCATTTTTAAAAGAGCCGTTCTTTTCCTGAAAAAAAATCTTCGCGGGCTTTGAAGCAGATCCGCCAATAATAAAATCTTCAAGGTTATCGCTGTTTACATCGCCCACTGCAATGCCAGGTCCACCTTGTGAATGTTTATGGGGCAATGATACCTGACCTTGCAAAAAATCAACAAAATCTCTTTCATGATGCTTGAAGTGAAGGTTAAAGTTCGCGTGTACTTCACTCATCAACGGCTTGGGTATATGTTGCGGCTCGTTGTCGGCCGATGCATGCTTTTCAAAAACGGAAATGACCTGATTGGTCTTGACATTCTTCAAGCGCTGGCTCTTGCCACTAGCCCAAAGAATCTTTATCGAATCAACGGGACCATGCTGTTGACCGCCTAATCCGAAATGCTCCACATTTTCTACTGTCGACTTATACCCACGCTGCGTCTGGTGTTCCGCGTAAATCATTTTTCCGTTTCGATACACCCAAATCTTCGTTCCAAATCCTTGCATGTTGCCTCGGTTTCCCACAAGCTTGATCCTCAAAAATTCATTCGCTATTTTTTCATTGTCAATGGTCATATTGCGATAAACAAAGGCTTCATCGTTGATATTGTTTGTAACCAAATCAAGGTCACCGTCATTATCAAAGTCTGCGTATGCAGCGCCATTTGAATAGGATGGCTGATCCAATCCCCACTCCGCGGCTTTGTCTGAAAAGGTTAAGTCACCATTGTTTCTAAACAAAAAATTTGGTTTTTTGACGCCGGCCAACTTTTCCACTTCTTTCCGGATCGTGACCAGCCGGTTTCCATCCGTACTGAACATGGCCAACTCTTTACTATATGCTATGAAGTCCTGATCGGTGATATCTTTTCGATATCCGTTGCCCACGAACAGATCACGATATCCATCATTGTCAAAATCTGCGAGCAAGCTGCTCCAACTCCAGTCAGTAGCATAAATGCCGGCCAAGTAGCCGATATCGCTGAACGTGTTGTTTCCATTGTTAATCTGCAATACGTTTCGAATGTACTGATCCTGATAACCTTTATTTCGAAACAACATGAATCTGTCATAACCAATGTTAGAAAACATTGTCTTCTGTCTGAGATTATCATCCGGCATCATGTCTAACGCAACGATATCGTTTAGTCCGTCATTATTTATATCAGCAATATCGACACCCATACCATTTTGCTCCTGGTGTTTCAGCATGGACGTGATGTTATTAGTGAAAGAATTATTTCCAGTATTTAACAAAAGATTGTCATTCGAAATAAAATCATTTGCAATATA